>JAKOZM010000171.1 GCA_029779995.1 Actinomycetes bacterium | reverse complement strand
AGTCACTTGGGATGCCTCTCCGCCTTGAGGAGTCGCGCCTGCTCCCTGTAGGGCAAGGGATAGCGCTCCAGCAGCCACGTACGGCGGCTCAGTTGGTTGGACAAGTATCTGCGCTCTGCAGGGGCGTCGGTCATGGGTAGGGCTGCTTCGATCTCGGCCACCTCGGCGAGTAGGCGGGCACGTTCGCGTTCGAAGCGCTCCTGACAGCTGCGGGAGCAGAATCGGCTCGGGCGCCCGCCCGCCTTCGGCCAAGCGACGACCTCGTGACACGTAGGAGCTAAACAGCCTGTCTCGTCGACGGGCTGGATACAGCTCTCCAAGTCCTCGATGAGGTTGTCCGGGCGCGCGGAAGCCGCTCGTCGTCCCCGGAGGACTTCCAACGAAGGTCGCACGGTCTTCCTCGTGGAGGGTGAACCATCCTCCGAGGTCGCACGGCTGGTCAGGCCGTTTCGGGTGGGGCTGGTCAGACCCCATATGGCTTGCTTGCGCTCCCCAGCATACGATCCTCGTAGGTTTCTGGTGCGCTGTCGGCTCATGACGTGGAGGTTAGCCCGTATAGTGCTGACCTGCGGCGATGGTCGAGAAGCGGCTAGTTGACCACTGAGAGTGCCGGAAACCGCCGCCATTCTTGGTGGCGTCGATGCATGGTTATGCAGTCCGATCCAAGGGGCGTCCTTGGCGTGTCGCAACACACAGTGCGGGCAAACCATTGCGCGGTCACCCGTGCGGGACTAGGGTACGAAGTGGCTCCACAGCAAGTGAGGGCACGCCCTGTTGGTAGCAAGGCGCGCCCTCGTGGTGGATCCGATGCAAAGTTTCGGACAAAGCGAGGATCCTCCGTTGGGTCAGTCTATTGATGCCGCATGCGTGCGGCCAGCCCCCGTGGGTCGGGTGACCGACTGGACCTTCCGTCTTCAAGGGTCAGATCCGATCCGATGGGACTGGTCCCTCGGACCGCCAGACGTCCGTGGGTTGCTGCCGATCCGCAACCCGCGGTCAACGGAGAAGTCGAGGCACATTCCCGTGCAGGCGCACTGCTTCGTCACGGGCACCACGTTGAAGCTGGAGTCGGGTCTGGAGTACGACCTCCTCCTGATGCTGGAGCGCGATCCGACCGCGGCGTGGTTCGTGCCGCAGCCCGCCCG
>JAKOZM010000169.1 GCA_029779995.1 Actinomycetes bacterium | reverse complement strand
CGCGGTAACGGTCGGCCCACCGCTTGGCCGTGGCCGGCGAACACTGGAACCGTTCGGCAGCGCGCCGCAAAGACCAGCCCTCATCGATGATCAGGGAAGCAAGACGGCGACGCCCCTCGGGCGTCAACGGTGCGTTAGCGTGAGTCACGAAGACCTCCGTGGCTAGATGGTGAGTGTGGTAACCCACATCCTGCCCGGAGGTCTTCGCCTTACCTCAGATGTTCACAACGTGTCGGGGAAGTACATCTAGGTCGTTGCGGACGGTCTGGTCCGACACTCCGAGCGTCTCTGCGATCTCGGCAGTCGACGCTCCGTCCCGATGCATCTTGGCGGCGAGCTTGCGTCGAGCTGAGGTGGCCCGGGCGCGTTCCTCGCGGGTCTTGTGCGCGGCCTTGGGCACCAAGACCGCGCCGAGCTCGCCGTGCTCGTCGACCTGGTAGCGGGTACGCACCAGCGCCCGCCGGTAGTTGCCCTGTGCGTCGCCGTACAGGCGGGCCAGATCCTCATCGTTGACCATCTTCGGGTCGAAGTCGGCGGTGATCGCCGCGACCGTGCAATGGCACCCCGAGTGGATCGGTTTCAGGTCGCCGATGTTGTAGCGGCGGTTCGCCGCGACCAGACATATTCCGCACGAGCCCCCCTTGGCCAGCTCCGGGTGCACGATGCGCCGGTACCCGAGGACCTTGTCGTCGAGGTCGGCAGCCTGCGCGAGGGCCTCATGCTCGGCGATCCGCTGAGCGAGCATCAGGTTGTCGTCGATGACGCGCGCCAGGCGTTCCTCGGCGGCGGTGTTCGCCTCCACTTCTCACCGGTGGTCGACGCGGTCTGAAAGACCCGCCGAAAGCCCACGGTTTACCCACTGAAAACGAATGAGAATCACGGCGAGAACCGCGTCGCGTATGACACAGTGTGGCGTGGATGTTGACGCACTCAGGGACTCTGATCCGGTGACCGCCGCGAGTCGGGTGCTCGGTGCGATCCTCACCGTCGGTGAGGTTGTCGCGCGGATCGTCGAGGTGGAGGCGTACGGGTCGCCTGCGAACGGTCCGTGGCCCGATCCTGCCGCACATTCGTACCCCGGACCGACACCGCGCAACAGGGTGATGTTCGGGCCGCCCGGAGTGCTGTACGTGTACCTGAGCTATGGCATTCATCGCTGTATGAATGTCGTGTGCGGGCCCGAGGACACCGCGTGCGCGGTACTGCTCAGATCGGCGGAGATCATCGAGGGAGCCGACGTGGTCACCGCCCGGCGGCCGGGTGCACGCCGGGCCGCCGACCTTGCGCGGGGACCGGGAAATCTGGGACGGGCACTCGGAATCGAGCTGTCCGACAACGGGACCGAACTCTTCGATCCGGCGTCGCCGATCAGGCTGGAGTTGCGGGGTGTTCCTTCATGGGCGGCAGGGCCCCGCGTCGGTATCAGCGAGGCGGCCGACCGCCCCTGGCGTCTCTGGTTCCCCGACTCGCCCGCTGTCTCCACCTACCGTCGCAGCCCCCGCGCTACTCCGCCCGACACCGGTGTTCCCGCGTAGCCGCTTTCTATATGAGCCAAACGGATCCCATTGGCGTTCAAGGAAGTCGTTGCGCGCGAACGGGGCAGATGTGACGGGGTAGGTTTGGCGTGTGGAGGATGAGCTGATCGCGTTGGTGAATGTGGCTCGGGGGGCGGACGGGCTGGGGTGGGTGCGGGCCCATGCGGGGCTGGCCGGGTTCGCGCGTTCGCACGCCGAGCGGCTGGCCGACGAGCTGAATCTGTACCACCAGGATCTGACGCCGGTGCTGGAGTCCACCGACCTGAACTGGGCCGCCGAGAACATCGCGTGCGGTCAGCCCGACGCCGCCACCGCACACCTGGCGTGGTGGAACTCGCCCGGGCATCGGGTGAACATCATGAACCCGGAGTTCGACCGGATCGGTGTGGGTGTGTCCCAGGGGCGCAACGGTACGTACTTCTACGTCCAACTGTTCGGTCGGGCGGCCCCGGCTTGATCGTCGTGACAGCCGGTCGTCGTGACAGCTAGTGGTCATCTCCGTTAGTTCGTCGGGGGTCACGCCGCTTGGCGGAGGGTGCCGTCGTTGTTGAGTCGGTTGAGGTGGCGGTTGAGGTGGTCGCGGGTGTATTTCCAGCCGAAGGGTTCAGCGTTCTGGTTGTAGCGGTCCTCGAAGGCGAGGATTCGTTGCGCGAGGTCATCGAGGTCGGTGAAGTCGCCGGTGGTGATGGCTTTGCGTTGCAGGATCGAGAAGTAGATCTCGACTTGGTTGAGCCACGAAGCGTGTACGGGCAGGTGCACCAGGACCGCGCTGGGGAACGCCTCACGCATCCGGTCGATCGATGCCTGCCCGGCGTGGGAGGAACCGTTGTCGACGATCCAGAACACCCGCTTCGCTGAGGCATACGGTTCCTGGGTCATCACTTGTTTCACGAGGTGGGTGAACGGCACGATCCCGGTCTTCGGTGCTGTCATTCCATGCACCTGGGCGTGGTGGACGTCGTAGGCAGCGAAGTAGGCCAGCGTGCCACCGCGGCGGTACTCGAACTCGACTCTGCGTGGTTGCCCTGGTGCCGCGGGTGTTTCGGGGTGACGCCGCCTGAGGGCTTGCAGCTGGGACTTCTCATCGGCGCTGATCACGTATTCATCAGCGCCGAGCTCGACACCGTTGTACTGCCGTTGGTACAGGTCCAGCACCGGACTTGCTTTGACCGCGAAGTCGGGGTCGCGGGGAAAGATCCAGGACCGATGCTGCCACGGCTTGATCGCATCGGCGGCCAACCACCGGCCGATCGTGGACGGCGAGACTGGCCGCACCAGCCCGGCCGCAACCGCGTGTGTGCTGAGTTCGGCGGTCGACCACCTCGTTAACGGCAGATCGTGGTCGGCCGGTCGCGTGCACGCGAGTGCTTTGACCTCTGCAACCTCGACCGGGGTGAACACCGGTGGCCGCCCTGATCGGGGCCGGTCCTTAAGCCCGTCAAGACGCTGCACGCAGAAGCGATGTCGCCAGCGGCGGGCGGTGTCCTCGCAGACCCCCACGTCGCGGGCAATCTGGGCGTTCGCGACACCGTCAGCAGCAGCGAGCACGATCCGGGCACGCAGCAGATCGCGATGGGGGCATTTCGCGGCGTTCGCGCGGCGTGTCAGGACATGTCGTTCTTCATCGGTGAGGACCACGACGTCAGCACTGGTGAGAGTCACATCCATTTCTGACGCTCCGAGCCGCCGGAGGCCAAGACGCCACGCCGACACCGAACAGATCAAGGCAGCACATGACGATGCCACGATGATGAGAATCATGGCGAAGATCCCCGACTCGACCCAGACCTCGCTACGGCAAAAGCTCCTGGCCCGCGCCGCCGAACGCTGGCCCCAGATCCAGACCCTGCACACCCGCTACCGTGCGGGGTTCGCCTACATCGACGCCACCCTCACCGACGGCGAGGAGGTGAAGCTATGCCGGCTGCGCTACGCCGGATCGGCCAACCAATGGGGCTTCGCGATCTACCGCGCCAGCCACAACGACTACGAACAAGCCGTCCTCCCCACCGGCTGGCCCTCAGGCACCCCCGAGCAAGCCCTCGACACCGCCTGCGGCCTCTACCTCAACGACCCCACCACCTGGCTCCCAGACCCCCGACGAACTAACGGCGATACCCACTAG
>JAKOZM010000160.1 GCA_029779995.1 Actinomycetes bacterium | reverse complement strand
GCGCACGTCACGGGTGGCCTCATAGGCCAGCAACGTCACCAGTTCTTCGGCCAGCCGCCGGAAGGTCGGCGAGTCGGTGCGCTTGTCGCGCAGGTAGGTGAGTTTGTGCGAGATGAGCTGGTGGTCGGCGATGTGCACGCGCATGGGCGAAACTTACCGCGTGACTGAGTTCGCCACGCCGCCCGGAGGAATGCCGGGCGAGAGCGTGCCGCACGGCATACCAGGGCTTCCGGAATACGACCCTCGGTATGCCGGGTGGCTGGCTACCGCCCTCGATCTCGCCCGAGCGGCGGGAGCGGCCGGTGAGGTGCCCGTCGGTGCCCTGGTCGTCGATGCAGGAGGTGCAGTGATCGGCCGGGGTGCCAATGAGCGGGAGTCCGCTCTGGACCCCAGCGGGCACGCGGAGGTCGTGGCGCTGCGGGCGGCGGCACGGCATACGGGCTCGTGGCGGCTGCCCGACTGCACGCTGGTGGTGACCCTGGAACCGTGCGTCATGTGCGCCGGAGCGCTGGTGGCCGCGCGGGTGCGCACGGTCGTGTTCGGGGCGTGGGATCCGAAGGCGGGGGCGTGTGGCTCGGTGTGGGACCTCGCGCGCGACCGGCGGGCCAACCACTGGGTGGAGGTCGTCGGGGGGCTGGACGAGGCGGGGTGCGGGGGCGTGCTGCGGGAGTTCTTCCGTGCGCGTCGATAGCCTGCTGTCATGATGGTGGATCGCCAGTCAGTGGATCGGGGCTCCGGGCTGGCCCGGTGGTCCCGGCGGCGACGGTGGGTCGTCGGGATGGCGGGCCTGCTCGGCGCGATCCTGGTGGTTGGCGCACTGCTGGTGCGCTCAGCGGCCGCCAGGCCCGACCCGTCCGGCGCAGACCCGACCGGGGCGGACGTGAAACTCACCGCGATGTCGACGCTGCAGAGCGTGCAGTTGCTGGGGAAGACGATCAGCCTGCAGGTGCCTGACTCGCTCGGTACGCCGCAGGAGAAGACCTTGCCGTATTCGTCGAAGTGCGTAGCCGATCGGGTCGTCTGGACACCGATCCCGCAGGGGTCGTCCGACCATCGGCCGTTGCTCGTGCTGGCGACGACCGGACTGGCGCCGGGCGGCGGACCGGCTCCCGGGTGCCCGACGGAGAGCGCCCTCAACGGGCGATTCCCGGGGTGGGGGTCGAGCGCCGAAGCCCCGGCCGACGCTCGGGTGGTGCCCGTCTCGGCGCCGATAGCGCGCGCGGTGCGGTTCCCGTTGACCTATACGCAGTGCACCAATGAGTGTTACAACCGCACTTACGCGGTGACCGTTGTCGATTTCCTGGATCCCACGGCCGGCTCGCTCTGGATCCAGTCCTGGGGGATCCCAGAGGACCGGTTGGACGCCATGCTGGCCTCGTTGCGGGTGAGCTGACTCAGTCGACGGCCCTATCCGTGTCGGCGGCGTCTTTCGTAGCTGCCGTCGAAGATGAGCGCAACTAGTGGCGCGTGTAGTTAGTTGATTTACGGTTGGTGGGCTGGGACGATGGGGTATGGCGAATCGTTCCGCTGCGGCGTTGGCTCTTCGTGAGGGTGATCGGGAGGAGTTGACCCGGTTGGTGCGGTCTTCGACGGTGCGGGCGGGGTTGGCGCAGCGGGCTCGGATCGTGCTGTTGGCTGCTGATGGGGAGCCCAATGTGGTGATCGCTGAGAAGGTCGGGGTGTCGCGTCCGACGGTGATCGACTGGCGTAATCGGTATGGGGCCAGGGGGATCGCGGGGTTGGAGGATGACCCGCGTTCGGGTCGGCCGCGGGAGGTCGACTACGGCAAGGTGGTGTCCACGACGTTGGCGCCGCCGCCGAAGAAGTACGGGGTGACGCACTGGTCGAGCCGGTTGTTGGGTCGGCATTTGGGGGTGAGTAACGGCACGATCGCGGCGATCTGGCGTCGCGCTGGAGTGCAGCCGTGGCGGGCTGAGACGTTCAAGTTCTCCACAGATCCCCAGCTGGTGGCCAAGGTCACCGACGTTGTCGGGTTGTACCTGGCGCCGCCGGAGAACGCGATCGTGCTCTGTGTGGACGAAAAGTCGCAGATTCAGGCGTTGGACCGGACCGCTCCGATGCTGCCGATGCAACCGCACCTACCCGAACGGCGTACCCACGACTACGTCCGGCACGGCACGACGACGCTGTTCGCGGCCTTGGAGATCGCCACCGGGCAGGTGACCGCGGCAGTCAAGCCACGCCATCGCCATCAGGAGTTCCTGGCCTTCCTCAAGCAGGTCGCCCGCGCCTATCCCGAGCGGGACCTGCACCTGGTGATAGACAACTACGCCACCCACAAGCGGGTCGAGATCCGCGACTGGCTCGAGGCGAACCCGCGGATCCACGTCCACTTCACCCCCACCTCAGGATCCTGGCTGAACCTGGTCGAGGTCTGGTTCGGGATCATCGAACGCCAAGCCATCCACCGCGGCACGTTCCGCTCCGTCAAGGACCTCAACGCCAAGATCCGCGCCTTCATCAACGGCTGGAACGATCGCAAACACCCCTTCGTGTGGACCAAAACCGCCGACGAGATCCTCAAGAAGGCCAACCGTAAGAACACTTCAAACACGGTCCACTAGGGACAAGATTGTTGTCGCGACCGCCACCACACGAAGCGCGTGACCAGAGTCACCGTTATAGAGAACATTGTACGACCACGGGACGAGCGGCGACGAGGACGAGATCACCACGAAGGCCAGCGGCGAGATCACTGCCGCCCACTCGGCAGCCCTACCGAAGATGACGCTGATCGAATAGAGCGTTTGCCAGACGAGGGCGGTTGACGTCATGTCGACGCCCCAGGACTGGGAAGCACATGCAGCGGCCCCCACGTGTCCCAACGCTCCCAGGATGACGTAGGCGGCTAACGCGAGTCGAGTTCGACTGCGTGCCGCGGTATCCCACATCCATCGAAGGCGAGAGCGACACGCCAGACCATGGAGGCCCGCGCAGGCCGAAAAGGCTAGGAATCCCAGGTTCTCTCTGGGGCCGAGTCGCGGATCGGGGAAGTCATAAAGCCTTGGCAAAGGAAAGTGCACGGCCGTTAGGCAGGCTAACCAAGCCGCGAGGAGCGCCCCTACGAAATAGCGCGATACGCCCTGGGACTTCGCGAGGATTCGGAACCGCTCAAGAGAAGGAGGCACTCGACTAGCATCCCAGGAGATCGGCCGCGTGGTTTGTGATCCAAAGATCCAGGCCGGCGTCGTCCAAGCGGTCGAGTGAACGACTCATGGATTGGATCGACGCTCGATCTTCGTCAGGGATCTGACCCACATCTCCTGGATACAACGCTGCGTCGTCTCGGAGTCCATTCAATCGGCGCCACCATAAATTGATCGCGTGATGCTCTATCGTCTGTCCCGCCTGCGGAGAATCAAACTCACATGAACGCAGGAACAGAGCGTTGCCCACTCGCGCCGCAAACTGTTCGCGATCGATGTCGAAGGTTGCGTCCCAGCTGCCTCTCACTGGACCTACTCCGACGACACGTCCAAGGTAAACGTTGCCCCGCTGCATCGACGCGGGTTGAAAGCCAATGGGTCGGAGGCGGGTAGGTATCCGCGCGTGCAGTTCTGAGGCGGTTGCGGCGTATGTCGCCAGTGCAGCCTCGTGAGCCCTGTCGACGCAGACCCTGAGTGCCGACGTCGTGCAGACCGCCTCCGTCGTGCTCTTGATCGGGACCTCCGCGGGGGCGCCTCCGAGGACGGCCAGGCATAACGCCAGCCAACCGAGGAACCCGGCGGCCCTGTGTACGGTGCGTTGCCACGCAAAGAGTGCACCAATGAAGGTGGCCAGCGATGTCCAGAAGACGGCCCGAACCAGGAGTCCGGCGGGATGGGGTATGGCCTCCACGTAAAAGCGACCCGAATAGGCGGCCAAGGCTTCGAGAAAGGTCCCGGGAGCAAACCAGATGATCGCTACGCTGACCCCATACGGCGTCAATAGACCCAGGAGTGCCGCCAGCCACATTGGCACCAGTTTCCCGATCAGGATGCCGGCCACTCCCCAAGCCATCATCGATGCAGCGCCGACGATGGGGACGGTGACCAGCCATAAGCTTTCCGGTGGGCGCCCCGCGCCTGATACCAGGCAAACGCAACCAACGAAGCCCAGTAACAGGACGACGTGCACAGTGACAACGCGACCCATGAAGCCCAATTCGGGCTCGAATTGACTCCCAGCCGTCCGGGGCATCGCGGCACTCCACCGGTGCAAACCATGATGGCGAACTCGCCCGCCCAGCCACGCGCCAACGGTGGCCGCGAAGGGGGCTGCAATGAGATCCGTCCGCGTCATTGCGCTCAGGGCCGCTGGCAGCCAGCCGCGCCACGTGTAAGAATCAACCCACAGCGCCGCACCTGTTATCGAAGCGCAGAGCGCACCCAGGATCGCCGCCAATCGGCTCGATTTATGGACCAACAGGACTGGTGAAGACGTTTTCAAGGTGATCCTGTAGTTCCGTGAGCGAAAGTTTCCGAGTCGATTGTCCGGATCCGACATGGATCTCCGGCCCGGAAGTCACTCGACCGTCATTGACAATCCACACGACGTCGGCCGCACCGAGCACGTCCTCAAGTAGGTGCGTGGACAGGACGACGGTCACCTTGTCTTCCGCAATCTCCTCGAGAATGGAGTACAGCTGGCTTCGTTGGATGGGATCGAGTCCCGCCGTAGGTTCATCCAACAGCAATACCGTGGGTTGACTCACGAGGGCGGTGGCCAGTGCCGCGCGTCGTGCCTCACCGCCTGAGAGTGTCCCCATGCGTCTGTGAAGGAAGTCCGCAAGGCCGACTCGGGCCAGAGCACGAGCGGCCGAGTCCTGCTGTTGCTCAGATGGGATTTCCTTCAACCAAGCGGCGAATAGAACGACTTCTAGGGCGGTCATTCGAGGGGGAAATGTCATCGACTGCGGGAGCCAACTCATCAGCCGGAAGTAGGACTTGCGACTCTCAGGCGCGAAGACGTCGCGATTGTTGTATTCGACCCGGCCGTCCAAGGGCCTGGACACTCCTGCCAAGCAGTTGAGGAGGGTGGTCTTACCCGCGCCGTTTGGTCCGAGGAGGACGTTGACGCCCGGAGGTATGGCAAGGGAGACGCTCTTGAGGACTCCGCGCTTGCCGTAACTCAGGCTGACGCCATCGATGACTATGATGGCGCGTCCCTTGTGGGTTGATCCGAGAATCGCCGGCGCAGCCGCGCAGGGACGGAGGGGGCCCGCGCAGGCAGGAAGTTCGGCCCCGCGCCTCCCCTGAAGGGGTAGGCGGTTTGCGCGCCTCCCACGGAGTGGCGGATGCACCTGACGTTCAGCCCCGAGGCCGGCGACGAGTTCGGTAATCGATTGCGCGTCATCGCACCTCTCTTCGGATTCCCGGTGTGCGGGCGTGGCTTGCCTCCGCCATTCTTCACGTTAGCCTCGATCTTTCATCGGGGCCTGGGGTGGTCGTGGTTGGTGTTGGTGTGTGGCCGTGGTGGCTGATTCTGTCGTGGGGGTGTGACAGGGGCCGGGATGTCGGTCCCGGTGGTCGTTGTCTTCCACGTGACGAGGGTGTTGCTCGGGTTGGTCGGGTGGGCACGTGCATGTTGGGTCAGGGTGGTGCCAGCGCGGCGAGTCGGGCGTGGCCGGTGGTGACCAGGTTCGCCCAGGGGGCGGTGGTCTTGATGTGCAGCAGGAGTCGTCGGCCGTGCCGGGCCAGGGTTGCGGCGATGCTGAACACGCGCAGCCGGAGCCTTTTGGGTTCCCAGCGTCTGGCGTCGGTGTCGTGCAGCGCGAGCAGTTGGGTCC
>JAKOZM010000067.1 GCA_029779995.1 Actinomycetes bacterium | reverse complement strand
ACCTCGCCCTCGCTCGTCGAAGGGGAGAGCATCACGGGCGTGGACGCCCAGATCGCGGTCGAGTACACCAGCGCCCCCATCGACCATGACAGTCACGTGGTCAGTCTGCGCGACGTGACAGCGGTCAAGGACGCTGAGCTGAACCGTCGCCTGATGCTGGAGGCAGCCGTGCGGCAGGGGGAGCAGGAGCAGCTGCTCAAGGCGCTCGGCGCACCGGAGTTCGCCGATCTGCAACCGATCCCCGGCGCGAGTGTCGATCTGTACAGCACACCGACCGTCGCCGGCGGCTCCGCCAGTGGGGACGTGGTCAACGTGGCTCCGCTGCCCGATGGGCGGCTGCTGATCATGATCGCGGACGCCCTCGGAGACGGGGTACTCTCCGTGCGCGACGCCTCGAAGGTGCTGCAGACCGCTCGGGCCTACGTGGAGGCCGGCATCCGCCTGGAGGAGGTCGTGGGACGGACGGCACGGACTCTCGGCGCTCAGGGTGAGCTACCGGATGTGTCCCTCATGATCGCGGTGCTGGATACCGACAGCGGGCGCCTCGAACTCGCGGGGGGCGGGCACCCGCCGGCGCTGCTGATCCACGAGAACGGCGCCACGGAATGGCTGGAGAGCACGGGTCCGGCCACCGTGCTGGAACAGGTCGAACTGGCCGTCCCGCTCACCCGGCAATTGGCCCCGGCAGACTCCCTCGTCTTCTACTCCGACGGCGTCGTCGACGGCGGGAATGACGTGATCGAGGGCCTATCGACCCTGCGGGCCTCAGCGACAGCACTTCGCAAACGCGAAACGCCAGGCTGGGCCAAGGCCCTCACCGATGCCGTGCTGGTGCCGGATCAGAACTCCGGCAACGCGACAGTGCTTCTCGTCCGCTTGGACGAGGAGCCGGACCGCCACACCACCGCCATCCGCTGACCCAGCCGCACTGCCCGGATCTCCGTCTCCTGCTCTCCCCACGGCGCGGCCGACTCCGTGGTCGTCATGGAACTCCACGACCCACCGGTCTGGGCCAGTGAGAGCAGCGCCCCGAGGACGGGGTCGCCGGCCAGGAACGGCCAGATCTCCAGCAGCCGATGCCCGATCCACCCCTGCGCCGGCACTCCCGCCGCCACCGCGACGTCTTGGATGACAAAGTCCCGCACCACACCGTCGGCACTGACGACGGCCTCCATGAGCAGCCAGGGATCCAAGTGCAGGCGCAGCAGGGTGTTGAGCCAGTCGAGCTCGGGATCGGCGAACACCACGTTGCGCAGCAACAGGGGCGTGATCCGCTGCACCGTGCGCTCCACACTCTTGCGGCGCACATCGTCGAAGGACTGCTCGTCGTGCCACACGAGCCCCACAACGCCGATGACCTCGCCCTCGTCGACGACCGGCACCGTGGCGGTGGCGGCGTATCCACCCCGGGCACGCGAACTCGCGGGGAACTCGGCGATGCGCTCCTCCCGGCTACCGAAGAACAATGAGCGGTTCTCGATCACCGACCGGGTGTAGGGGATATCAGTGCTCGGTGGGATGTGCCGCCAGGACGACACGAGGTCGCCGGGGATGCCGACCTGGCCGACGAGGCGTAACGACCCGTCCAGGCCACAGCGGTACACCAGCAGAGCGGCGACCTCATGCTGTGCCAGGACTTCCAGCAGCAACTGCGCCGCCTCATCGCCCTGACTGGTGGCTCCGGCCAAGGAGTCCATGATGGCCGTGACCACACCCGCCTTGATCTCCGGCTGTTCACGCAGCGCCCGCCACGTGCCGGAGATGGCCTTGGACGCCGGCAGCTCTTTGGACAGCACACTGTCCGCGTAGGTGGTCACCGGGTCCTCGACCTCAGGAATGGCAACCCCGACGACGGTGGCGGCGACTTCGACGAGGCGCACATTGTGTTTTTGAGACATGGTGCGCAGCCGGGCGAACGCCTCTTCCAGCGTGATGCTGTGACGTTCGACCAGCACCCCTTTGGCCTGTTCGATCACGGCTCGCATGCGCGCCGACGCGCGGAGATCCCTGACCTCTTTGCTCAGGGCAGCCACGGTTTCGGCCAGGGGCTGGTCGGCCGCTGCCGAGTCGGTACTGTAGCGGGCCATCACGCCTCCCCTGTATCGAGTCGGTTCACCTGCAACACGCCGCGCGTTCGTCCTGCCTGCTCAACCCTCATTGTGCGTCAGCCTCCAACCGACGTGTTGGGCTGGTGGTGTGCTTGTTCGAACAATTCCAGTGCGCTCCCGAGGACGTGCGCAACGGGAACGTCGGATACACACGTCACCGTATCGCAGCATCGGGCGGGGAACGGCTCGCCGACCATCGAGATGCCACATACCGGACAGTGGGTGGTCCAAGAGATGTGAGCCCGATGGTTGTGGCGCACCGTTGGCCCCGCGTTGACCATGTTGCCGCACCAGTAGACGGACACCGTCGGCGTACCCACGGCCTCCGCAAGGTGTCGGGGCCCGCTGTCATTGCCCACCAGCAGGGTGGCTCGGGCCAGCAGACCGACCAGTTGCGCGAAGCTCGTGTCCGTCAGGACCCGGACATCTCTGGCCCTGTCAGCGACGGGGTGCACCTCCTCCTCGTTGCCGATCACGCACACCAGGGCGCCTCGGTCCGTCAGCGCATCAGCGACCTGCGCGAAGTGCGACGCTGGCCAGCGCCGGCGTGGGTCGGTCGCGCCCGGATGGACCACGACCAGTGGCCTTTGCTGCTTTGGCACACATGCGAAGCTGACCTGCAGATCCTCAGGGAGGACCTCGAAGTGCGGCTGCACCCGCACCGGGGGCGCTCCGATGGCCGCGGCCACCTCCAGGTAGCGGAACACCTCGTGCTGCCAGAACTGGTAGTCCACGCTGCGGTCCAGGGCGGGGGCGTCGAAGGCTCGCAAGCCAGCCGTGTACGCCGCGCCGAGGGCGAGGACGACCGGGTTGCTGTTGCGCCCCCCGCCGTGCAACTGCAGCGCCAGATCGAATCGCCGGGTCCGCATCTGGTCGTAGAAATGGGCCACCTCCACGTCGTCCACACCGGTCCCTGACGGGGGCTGCCGCAGCCCATCGAGATAAGGAACCAGGACCACCTCATCCACTGGCCCGGGCCGATGGGGCAGTGCGGATGCAGCGAAGCTTCCGCCCAGCAGAGTGATCCGGGCTTGTGGAGCGGCGACGCGGATGGCGGCCAATGCCGGCTCACAGACCAGGTAGTCGCCCATCGCATTGGCCCGCAGCACCGCGATGGACGCCACCTCGGCCAGCGCCGGGGGCGGACTCACGCCGACGAGCGTTGGGCCAGAGCGCATGCTTCGATCACACCCGTCGTAGACCGGTCGGGCAACAGTGGCACGGTCACCACTCGTCCGCCGAGTCGCTCGGTGGCCCGGGCCTCGGGCAGTGCCACGACGTCGTGGTCGGCCCCTTTGATGTAGACGTCCGGGCGGATCGCCTCGATCAAGGCCGTCGGCGCGTTCCCGTCGAAACTCGCCAGATGGTCGATCCTGTCCATCGCGGCCAGAACCGCGGCCCGGTCAGCCACCCGGTTGACTGGCCGCCCAGGTCCCTTGATGGCACGCACTCCCGCGTCGCTGTTCAACGCCACCACGAGCACGTCCGCCTCAGAGGCAGCAGCCGCCAGAAAGGCGACGTGGCCCGCATGCAGCACGTCGAAGCAGCCATTCGTGAACGCGATCCGGCGACCCGCCACCCGGTGCTCCCGGCAGATGTCGACCAGGTGTTCCGCGGTCAGTAGCGGACTATTCGGTCCGACCACCAGATCCTGCACCGAGCAGGTCGCGGTGCCGGGTCGCTGTACAACGACGGTGGCTGCCGCCACGGCAATCTCCACGGCCGCCGCCAGTGGGGCCCCGACAGCCAGGCTCAAGGCGATGGCTGCGGTGAGAGTGTCACCGGCCCCAGTGCTGTGTGGGTCGTCGATCCGACGCGTGGGCAGGTGAGTCACGGCATCGGCGGTGACGACCGCGGCCCCGTCCCCGTCCAGGGTGGCCACGACGGCCGCCGCACCCGTTGCCTCCAGCAGGCGATGGCCGTCCATGCGCAGGCGATGCAGGCGCACGGGACCCGTCATCTGCGTGGAGGCCGAGAGCATTTCGGCAACCTCGGCCCAGTTGGGAGTCACTACCTCTGGGTGGATCTGCGCCCAGGCGCGCACATCGTGGGCGTCGATCACAACCGTGCGGGCATGAGACACCGCGGTCAGCGCCTCGCGCATCGCCGGGCCGGCGCAGGTGCCCAGACCGTAGTCAGCGAGCACCACCACGTCGGCTTCGGCGGCCAGGGCACCCAGCCGTTCGGCAAGGTCGGCATCCACCGAGGCACTGACGGGTTCGTTATCACCCTCATCGAAGCGGGCCACCACCTGCCGGCCGACCGTGATCCGTCGTTTGGCCATGGTCCGGCGCTGACCGATCCTGATCGCGCACACCTCGACACCACGCCGCTGAAGCTGGGTGGCGACGGCGTCGCCTTCCGGGTCGTCGCCGAGCGCGGTCAACAGCCTGACCCTGCCACCGAGCGCTGCCACGTTGACAGCGGTGTTGCCCGCTCCGCCGGGGACCAGATCGCGGTCGCGGACGTCAATGGTCGGCACCGGCGCTTCCCGAGCCACTTTGCCGCACGAGCCCGACAACCACTCGTCCACCAGGACGTCACCGACGACCAGCACCCTTCCCCAGGCAAACTGGTCAACGGTGCGGTTCAAGGAAGGTCGCAAGGTCATGCCTGCTCCAATTGCCACAGAACGGCCGCATACACCTCGTCGACGGGAACATCGCTGGCGACCGGTGCCGGACCGCCCGCCCGCAGAACGTGGCTCGGGATCCCGGGCGGTGGGCCCCACTGGCCCGGCGACGACGGCCCGAATACCACGACAGAGGGCGTGCCGAAGGCGTGAGCGAGGTGCGCTCCGCCGGTGTCACCGGACACGACCAGCCGGGCGTTGGCGATCACCGCCGCGAAATCGTCCAGGGTCAACCGGCCTGCCAGGACCTGCGCGGCGTCCAGTCCGGCCAACTTCGCCGTGCGGTTCGCAGTGACCAGATCTCCGGGCCCGCCGGTGATGACCAGGTTGTCGCTTCCAAGCAGCCGGGCCAGTGCCGCGAACGATTCCGCCGGCCAACGACGGTGGGCATCGGTACCCCCCACGTGCAGGACCACCGCCTGCCCCACCGCCGGTGGATTGGCGGGACGTTTGATGCCGACGTCGTCGGGATCGCAGGAGACGCCGACCCATTCCAGGAGCCGGGCGAAACGCTGGCGCTCAGGTTCCTCCACATCATGGGTGAACCACTGCGGCCCGAACTCCCACACTCCCGGGCACCGGAAGGCCACGAGATCGCGCGGCCCCTTCTCCAGCAGGGCCCGGTGGCTTTGCGGGCCGCGGCCGTGCAGGTTGAAGACCACCTTGCCCGAGAGGTCCGTCTGCGGATCCAGGCCCTGCACATCGACGACGTCACTGACGCCCGGCAGCAGCGGGGCCAGCGGATGCAGCCACCGCGGAGCGGCCAGCGTGACACCGTCCGGGCCCAGTCCGGCAACGGCCCGCAGCGCCGGAACGGCCGTCAGCAGGTCACCCACTCCGGCTGCCCGCAGGGCGAGCAGTTCTAGGGCCATGAGGTCTCGCCGCCCGGCGTGACCATGATCTCGGGCACCATGGCGGTGCGGCGCGCCCGCAGGACGTTGACGATGATGTCGGCGACGTCGGCCGGATCCATCAGCGGGGCGTCGTCTGCTGGCCTGTACTTGGCGGGACGGCCGTCGAAGAACGCCGTGCGCATCCCTCCAGGCAGCACACAGGTGACGGGCAGCCTGGCACCCAACTCGGCGTTCAGTGCGCGGCTCAGCCCCACCACGCCGAACTTCGAGGCGCAATAGGCCGTCGCGTCGGGCAGCGCCCGGCGACCCAGCGTTGAGGCGACCGTCACGACGCGTCCCTGACCGGCCATCAGCACGGGCATGGCGGCGCGGATGACCGCAGCGGTACCCATCAAATTGACCTGAATGACGCGCTCCCAGTCATCGGACTTCACCGCCTCCAGGGGTCCACAGGAGTCGACAGCGGCACAGGTCACCACGGCGTCCAGACCGGACTCGGCGATGTAGCCGACCATGGCCTCGGTCGCAGCCGTGTCAGCCAGGTCCACGCAGTAGGACGGATGCTCACCGGTGCCCTCGTTGAGGTCCATGATGATCGGCTGCCCGCCAGCCCGGGCGATCGCCTCGACGACAGCCGCTCCCAAACCGGATGCGCCGCCAGTGACCAGAACCCGTCCTAAGCTGGCTGAGTCCTGCATTGTTCCTCCTCATGATGCGCCGCGCGGGCGGCGTGGACCAGACGCGTGCTGCTGCGCCCCGCCAGGGTTGGCAGAACCACAACCTCGCCGCCATAGGCGCGCACCACGTCGGTCTCGGGGACTTGGGTGGCGTGGTAGTCGCCGCCCTTGGCGAAAATGTCGGGGCGCAGGCGGTCCAGCAGGGCTGCAGGGGTCTGTTCATCGAAGACGATGACAGCGTCCACACACTCCAACGCGCGCAGCACGCGCGCCCGGTCCTCCTGGCCGACCACGGGTCGACCGCTTCCCTTGAGAGTTCGCACACTGTCGTCGCTGTTCACCGCGACCACCAGGCAATCACCGAGAGCGCGAGCTGCCTCGAGGTACGCGACATGGCCGGCGTGCAGGAGGTCGAAGCAGCCACCGGCCATGACAACGCGGCCGCCTCGGGCTCGCACGGTCGCCACCAGGTCGCTGGGATCGGGGTCTGCCCGGTCCGCCGGGCTCGCATCGACCTGCAGAGCACCGACCCCGCCGTTGCTCAGGTACGCCGCAGCACTGACCACAGCCTGCTGGGCCGCGTCGGTCAGTCCCAGATCGTCGGCCAGCGCGTTGACCAGGGCGGCGGCGAAGGCATCGCCGGCACCACAGGTGTCGGTAGGTGCCACGACGGGGGCAGGCACGATCAACGGCGTGCCGTGCCTGGTGGCCAGCACGGCGCCGTCGGCTCCTCGCGTGATGGTGACCGACTGCGGGTCCCACTTCTGCAGCAGCGTGCGAGCTTGATCCAGCACGTCACCACGCCCAGCGAAATGCGCCGCCTCCGCCAGGTTGGGCGTGACCGTGGTGACGCCGGCGACGGGCATGGACCCGCGCGGATGCGGATCCCATACCGTGGGCGCTGCTCCTGCGAGTAGAGCTCGGATATCCTCACGAGCGGTCACCCCAAGTCCGTAGTCGCTCACGAGCACCGCGGCGGCGTAGCCGAAGAGTTCCGGGTCCACAGCCTCTGGCGCAGCGAAACCTTCATGGACCCGGTCCAACCGAGCCACGGTCCGATCCCCTACTCGGACACGCGTCTTCACCACTGTGTGGGAGGCCCCGACATCCACCAGCGTCACGTGCTCGGCGAGCATCTCCCGCAGGCGCTCTCCGGCCTCGTCGCCACCGAGGGCCGTGACAAGGACGGTGGGCCGCAGTCGTGCACACAGAAGGGCAGCCAGCCCAGCCCCGCCCGGCCGTGTCACCTCCGTGATGTCCTCGATCACCGGGACGGGTTCGTCGGGACACAGCCGAGTTGCCGTGCCCAGCAGGTCGATGTCCAGCAGGGAATCACCGACCACCACCAACGGGGGCCCGTCGGCCTCGTGCAGGCTCATCCGGCTCTCCCCACAGGCAGGGCTGCGTCGAAGGCCGCACACAGCACATGCGCGGCCACGAGATGCACTTCCTGGATGGCGCTGACCGTACGGCCTGGGATGGATGCCGTCTCCTGTGCCAAGCCACTGAGCGCGTTGGGTGCGGGGCCGGTCAAAGCCCAGGTCGACATCCCCAGGCCAGCGGCACGTTCCGCGGCCACCAGCAGGTTGGGGCTGCGCCCGCTGGTGGTCAGCATCAGCAGGACGTCGCCGGCCCGACCGTGCGCGGCCACCTGCCGAGCGAACATCTCGGTGGCGCCATAGTCGTTGACGATTGCGGTCAGGGACGACGTTTCAGCGTGTAGCGAGATGGCCGAGTACGCTGGCCGGTCCTCCTGGAACCGACCCACGATCTCTGCCGTCAGGTGCTGGGCCTCTGCCGCACTGCCACCATTGCCACACACCAACAGGCGCCCGCCAGCGGGCAGGATCTGCGCCAACCGCCGACCCCATTGCGCGCACCGTTCCAGGGCCCCGCTGGCGGCATTCAAGGCAGCGACCGTGGCCCGGCGGTGTTCAATCACCAACGGGTCGGCGGTGTCCAGAACGACCTCCGGCAGATCCGGGATCGTGGTGCGCGGTCCCATCAGGCCGAGGTCCGCACGGCCACCGTGGAGTGGGAGGTGAGCATGTCGCGGTAGACCGCCTCGGTGGCTTCACAGACGCGACGCCAGTCGTACTGCTCCTCGATCTTTCGCCGGGCCGCCTTACCCATGGAACGGCGCAGAGCCGCGTCGTCGAGCAGGGTGCGTACGGCCGTTGCCGCCCGCCTCGGATTGCGCGGGGGGACCAACAGTCCGGTCTCACCGTCGCTCACGGTGTCCAGCAGGCCACCAACGGCCGACCCGACCAGGGGTTTGCCACACGACATGATCTCCAACGGCACAATGCCGAAGGGTTCGTACCATGGCAGCACGACGGCCAGATCCATCTCGGCCAACAACTGCGGGATCCGGTCGCGGCCAACGGCACCAACGAAGGTCACCCGGTCGGCCACCCCGTGCTCATCCGCGAGACGCCGCAGCCGGGCAACTTCGGCATCGCTGTCCAGAGCCTGCGGCTCCGGTCCGCCAGCCACGGTCAGCTCGACATCATCGAGGTACGCGAGCATCTCGATCACCTCACCGACACCCTTGCGGGGCACCAGTCGGCTCAACGAAAGGATCCTGTGCCGCTCTTGCCGCTCGGTGGCCACCACATCGCTCTCGCCGACCTCGGCCGGGCAGAACGCCGTCGAGTCCACCCCGCACGGAACGATGTCCATCCGCTTCTCGTCGCCGCCCATCTCAACGAGTTCCCGTACCTCATCCGTGCACGTTGCGATAATCCGGGACATCCGGGTCAGCAGTTGACGTTCGGCCGGGATCCGGGTGTCCGGGCTGGTGTCGGCCTCGGCCTGATGACGCTTCTTGACCACTCCGAGGGCGTGGTAGGTCATCGCGGTGGGGATGTCCAGCAGTTCGGCGCCTTCGAGGCTGATCACACCGCTCATCCAGAAGTGAGCGTGGATCACGTCCGGGCGATCGATCTCCCACTGCTTCGTGAGCTCCTGGGCGAAGCGGGCCAGGAACGGGCCGAACTCATCCTTCGGGACGGGCTCGGCAGGTCCGGCATCGATGTGGTGCACCGCCATTCCGGGCACAATCTCCACCCGCTGCGCCAGGTCGGGGTTGTCCCGCCGGGTGTAGACCACGACCTCATGACCGCGGGCCGCCAAACCGCGAGCCAGCGCGTCGACGTGAACGTTCTGCCCCCCGGCATCAACTCCGCCGAGGACGGCGAGGGGACTGGCGTGTTCAGAAACCATTGCGATCTTCATTTAGAGGACCTCCTTGAGTAGGCGATCCCAATCCGCGTGGAATCGCTGTAGTGAGTAGCGAGTTTCGACATGGGCCCTGTTGCGGCGGCCGAGGTCGGCTGCTAGCTCAGGGTCGTGGATGACGTCACGGACGTGCTCCTGAAGGCGCAGCAGGTCGTTGCTGACCACGGCGGCGCTCCCGTTCAGGGCCTCTGGGGCCTCCGTCACCGACAAGGCGACCACGGGCATGCCCAGGAACATGGCCTCGAGTAGCGACAGGCCCAGGCTGGTCCAGCGACACAGGTGGGCATAGACCCGGCGGTCCGCGAGCATGGTGTGCATCGCATCGTGGGCGATATCGCCATGGCCGATGACCTCGTGCCGGTGGGCGCCGGTCGTCAGCGGCGCCGTGTCCATGCCGAACGCATCGACCGGCGCGATCCGAGCGATGTGCCCAACCAGATCGCTGCCGGTCACTCGCCCGCGGCGAACGGGCTCATTCACGACGTAGCCGACCCGCGGCAGCATGCCGGTGTAGCGGTAGCCCGGATCGGGAATACCGTGCTCCACCACGTGCGCAGGGGCCCGGCCGTTGGCCCACATCACAGCGTTGAAGTGCGTCACATGAACGATAGGGATGCGTGACTGTCCACCCAGTGGGTGTTGACTGCCCGTTGGGCTCTCCCGGGGCGTGTTGTGTTCGACGTACACCGCGGGCAGGTCAATGCCGGGCCGCCGCCCCAGCCACTGTTCGACGAGATCCAATTCAGCGGGCCGCTGCAGAATGACCACGTCGAAGTCCTGGTCGCGCAGCAGCTCCGGTGCCAGTTCTCGCGCAGTGTCCGGCCAGGAGTAGGTGGCGGGAAGGCCTCGGCCGTCCGGGCCCCGGTCGGGCGTCACCGGCACGACCACGTCGTGCAGTCCGTTGACGAACGCCGTCGCCCAGCTGCCGTGCACGTGCCACATCAGTACCTTCATGCGGGCATTCCCACTGCGAGCCCGGCGACGGCAGCCGCGATGTCGCTGCCGCGGACACCGGCCATGCACGGGTGCCCGGGAATCGGACACTCCCGGGCTCGGGTGTCGGCGCAGGCGGCCCGTTGGTCGCCGAGCACCGTCGTCGCGACGCCGTAGGGCTGCCACTTGTGGGCGGGGACCACAGGTGTGAACAGACTCACCACTGGGGTGCCTACGCTGGCCGCGAGATGCGCGGGGCCGGTGTTGCCAACGATCGCGGCCTGCGCACCCCGCAGCACGAAAGCCAGCTGTCCGAAGGTGGTGCGACCGCCGAGGTCGATGCCGGCCGGGCCGGCGACCCGCGCGGTCAAGCGCTTCTCGCTGAGGCTGCCGGTGACCAATACCTGGTAACCGGCAGCGCTGAGTTCGGTGACCGCTTCGGCGGCGATGCGCGGGTCGATGGCCCGGCTTTCGGCCTCGGCACCCGGGTGGACGACGACGTAGGGTTCGCTGGGGACCGGGTAGGCCGCGAGCTCGTCGATCAGCCGCAGGTCGTCGCTTCCCGGGTAGCCCGCCGCCCCGGTGACGGCGAGACTGCGCTGGACTTCGTGCAGGTCGTAATCCGGACGCACCCGGTTGTCGATGAGACTGCCGGGATAGTCGTCGCTGATCGCGGTAATGGGTCGTATGCCGGCCAAGCGCAGGAGCAGGGCCATGGGCAGCGACGACTGAAAGGAAGAGGTCAGGATGATGGCTTCATCGAAGCCGCGTAGCCGCCAAACGAGCCGCGCCAACTCCCGAGCGCGCACCGGTGGTGGGTTGCCGTGCACCCACGGGGCGTCGAAGATCATAGTGCGGGTATCGGGCAGCAGGCGGGCAGCGGGCAGACCGACCGAAGAGCAGAGCAGCGTGACATCGGCCTGTCGAGCCACGGCCCGGATCGCCGGTCCGGCGAGCAGTACATCCCCGGCACTGTCGAGGCGAGCGACCAGCACCCGGGGTCTCATGCGGCGTCCCCTTGGCGTTGCGCGAGCACCCAGCTCACCGCTTCCCCGATGTTCTGCGCCACCAATGGGCAGCGCCGCAGGTCGGAGTCGAGGGTGCGGTCGGTCACAACAAAGATCCCGATGGCTCCGGCAGCGTCGGCAGCGCCCACATCCATGACGGTGTCGCCAATGACCACGACCTCCGGGACAGGCACCCCAAGCGCATCGGCAGCGCGCAGGACCAGGCCCGGTGCGGGCTTTCGGCAGCTGCACTCATCCACGGGGGCGTGCGGGCAGTACTGCCAGGTGTCGAACGGGCCCAAGAGGGCGTCGACCCTGGCGTTGACAGCCTCGACCTGGTCGACGGTGAGCCTTCCCAGCCCGATCCCCGCCTGGTTTGTCACGACCCCCACAGGCAGTCCTGCTGCCTTGACGCGGGCCACCGCCTCCCTCGCACCTGGATACGGGCGCACCAGTTCCGGATCACCGTTGTACGGCGGATCGTCCACCGTCAGTGTGTGATCGCGGTCGAACAGGACCGCGGAAATGGGGCGCATGAGGTTAGGGCCTTTCGAGAGATCGTTCGGTGCTTCGTATGGTGAGAAGGTTTTGCCCGCAGCGGTCAAATCCATACCGGAAGTGGCCTTTTACCTGATCAAGATGCTCTTGCGCGACTGCGGACAGACGTGCGACAGCACACCACAACCCAGTGGCCGGCCTGCGCCGAAGCGACAGGCCGGCCACCGGCCGGGTGGTGGTGTCAGGCCGCGCGACGACCGGCCGCGACAGGCTGCCCGATGACTTCCTCAGCAGCCCAGGAGCGGGGAAGCGGCACATCGTTGGTCACGTGGTCGCGCAGGGCGGCCAGCGTTCGTGTGATCAGCCGTGAGACGTGGACCTGCGACAGGCCCAGCTGCTCAGCGATCTCCGACTGCGTGTGCTCACCGTAGAACCGCATCAGCAGGATCTCCCGCTCGCGTTCGGGTAGCGCCATCATGGCTTCCCGCACGGATTCCCGCAGCTCGACGTACTCCAGGTCGGGGTCGAGTTCGCCGACCAGATCTCCGTACGACTCGTCACCGTTCTCACCCATGGGGTGGTCCAGCGACTTCGAACTCATCGCCTCACCGCGGGCCTGCATCGCCTGCCGCACCTCTTCCTCGAGCAGACCGAGATGGGCCGCGACCTCAGCGGGGGTGACCTCCTCGCCCTTGCTGGCTCGCAATTCGTCGGAGGCGCGCTGAACCTTCAGCGTCACCTCCTGCAGGCTGCGCGGGACGCGCGCTGCCCATGCGTGATCGCGGAAGTGGCGGCGCAGTTCCCCAAGGATCGTGGGTACCGCGAACGAGTGGAACTCGGTCCCGTAGTCGGGGTTGAACCGCGAGGCCGCCCGGACCAGTCCCAGCGATGCGACCTGCACGAGATCCTCCAGACGCTGGCCGCGGCCGGAGTAGCGATGGGCCAGTTGGCGAGCCAGCGGCATGTAGTTCAGAGCCAGCTTGGTGGCCTCTGGGGTCAACGGCGCCGGGGCTGGCTTCGTCGATGCCGGCAGGATGCCGCACACCTGGCGATAGATCTCCAGCAGCCGCTCACCGAAACTCGCTTGGTCGTGCAGGCTCTCTGCCCGTACCAACGTGGCAGAGCCCATGCCGCGGCACCGCAGGGGATCGCGCAACACAGTGGCCACGCCACGTCCCAGCCCGCGGGGACCTTCTCGCGGATCGACGAGGACACCGGAGGCGCCTTCAACGATGTGGTCGAGATGGGCTTCTTGCGCCAGGGCGACCGCAGGTACACCATGAGCGGCGGCCTCCAGGACATGCCCACCATGGCGGGCACCATCGGCGCCACCGATCAGCAGCGCCGCCTCGGCCCAGACTCGGCTACGCCGTTCACCACGCAAGCCTGGCTGGTAGTCGATGCGATCGGACACACCGAGTTTGACAGCCAACTGCTGGACTCGCGCCCGAGAAGAAGCGTCCAGGCGACCCATCAGCACGAGCCGCGTGGGACCCCACAAGGTCATCGACTCGACCACGTCTTCCAGAGCACGACCAGTGGACAAGCAGACCACGTGGCCACGGGCATCCGCGGTACTTTCGGTGACGGCGGGGCTGGCCAGCATCATGGCGCCGACGTTGAACGTTCTGGCCCCGGCATTACGCCAGTCCGCCATTTCGGCAGTGGACAGGGGCACCACGGCATCGACCTCTCGCGCCAGGGACTTCTCCAACTCGGCCGCGGCGGGTCGCTCATCGAAGGTCGCCACGATCCGAGTGCCTTCCGGACGAGCGGCGACAGCGGCCATGGTGGCCACGACACCGATGGTGTGCACGACCTCGGGAGGCGACGCCTCCCAGCGCTGGATCAGTTCCTCGCTGAGTTCGCGGGCGGCACGGCTGATGTCCGAGAGGGCGATCCCGATGTCTTCAACGACGTCGGCACCAGCGCGGCGGAGATGGTCGGCAACGGTTGTGACACCACTGCCTGGAACGTGGGAAACGGTGGACAGGGGACGGCTAATTACGTGAATAAACATGAGACCTCGCTCAACGACTCGTGTGTATGTGGCGGTGAGCGACGCGGCCTTGGTGTTCAAGCACACGTCGACGAAAAAAAAGAACTGTGGCGAAAGAAGAGCCGTGGTCCCGTCGTCTTCAGGACCTACAGTAAGGATGCGCCACTTTCTGGACGCACTTCTGAGTGTTACCCATACCAGTTTGATCTGGCAAGGACTTAGGGGTAATTGATTCGTGAACAACGCTTTACGGAACCTTGCTACAGGCTTCTGCTACTGCCCGGGTGAGGATTTCGAGGCACTATTGCCCGCTGGGACACGGGCGCTGACGTGGAACTGATGGCGCGCCGATTGGGCATTAGTTGCGATTCCGTCCGGCGTGTCTCAGCAACGAACGCCCATTTGCTGCTTCTGGACCCGCCTCAGGCTTGCAGACCCCGGTCCTCGATGGCGGCTTGCAGTTCGGACTGGGTCATCCGGGATCGATGCTCCACGCCAGCCCGGCGGGCGAGTTCGTAGAGTTCGGTCTGCGACCTGCGGCGGCGCCCCGTGCTGCTCGCAGCCCGCACGGCTGCATCCCTACGGATGCGGAAGACCTTGCCCAGCCGACGCCGGGTCAGCAACTCCAAGCTCTCCAGGAACGGCAGAATGCTCTGCTCCTCGAGAGCCATCAGGTCCGCTGCTGCCCTGATCAATTCGGGTTCCGGCGCGTGGTCCCGCTCCACGACGGTGCGCACCTCAGTCAGCCGGTCGGCGGGCCATAGGTGCGGATCGGATGATTTGGCCACGCTCGGGTAGATCTCGGCAGTGGCCGCGAGCACATGAGCCCGCAGGGCCTGCTGCAGGTCAGCGACAGGCTCATGGAATCCTCTGCTGGTCCGACCGCATCGATCGATGAGTTGTTGGATACGGCGATGCTCGGAGCGCAGAACAAGAACTATGTCGACAGCCATACAATCATGTACCCACCCGGCCTAGGCTGAACCCATGCCCAACGAACGCGATGAAGAACAAGCAGCCGTGGACTCCGCCATCGAAGCCGAGCTTGAGCACGACAACGAGCGCGATGCGGCAGCCAAGCAGCACCAGATCGAGAAGATGACCCGGGAAGACAGCGAGGACTGATCCCGCCGGTCAGCGCTGCTTCGCTGCCACCTCGTCCAGCCTCACCTGCACGAGCAGCGCCAGCAACTCCTCAGGCAGCGGCTCATCGATCCCGAAGCGCAGCGCCCCTTTGCTGAAGGTGAAACCCTCGAGCCGGTCAGCGACCGCACTCAAGACCGAGCCGCTCATCGGGAAGTACGAGCAGTGGTTCTTGGAGGCCGAGTACCCCGCGATACCAACGCCGTCGATCAGAAATGTCGGCACGCCGTAGGAGATTCCCTCCTCAGCACCCGGGAGCAGCGCCCGTAGCCGTTGCCGCACCACATCGAGGGTGCCGCGCTGCGGCTGCGCGACAACGTCGAGGTACTCGTCCACCGTGGGCATGGTCGTCAGGCTATCGCTGTGCGGCAGCAAACACACGCACGCGGCGCAGCCCCTCCCGAAACCCCGCCGCGTGCGTGACAACCTCAGGCCACGGTCTCCTTCTCATGCGGCAGGTCCAGGGAACCCTCAGCCGCGTCGGAGATCTGCGAGGGTGAAACGCGCTTACGGAACACCCAGTACGTCCAACTCTGGTAGGCCAACACGATCGGCGTAAACACCACCGCCACGATCGTCATGATCTTGAGCGTGTACGGGGTGCTGCTCGCGTTCCAGATCGTCATGTTCAGCGCGGGATCGTTCGATGCCGGCATCACGTTCGGGTACAGCACGCTGAACAGGAAGATGACCGCACCACCGAGCGTGATCGCGCTGAAGATGAAGGCCCAGCCCTCACGGCCGGCGCGGTTCATCGCCAATCCCGCCAGCCACGCGACCGCCGCGACGAGGACCAGCGCCCAGGTCCACACCTTGTCGCTGAAAGCCAGCTGCGTCCACAGCAGGTAGACGACCGCCAGCACTGTTGCCACCAGGCCGACCTGGCCGGCGACCTTGTTGGCGCGCACCCGGATGTCACCATCCGTCTTCAGCGCCAGGAAGATCGCGCCGTGGGTGACGAACAGGGTCAGCGTCACCAGGCCCCCGAGCAGTGCGTACGGGTTGAGCAGGTTGAAGAAGCCGCCGTCGTACAGCAGGTTGTTGAACGGGCCCTGCTTGAGTGGGACGCCCCGCACGAGGTTGGAGAAGGCCACCCCCCATAGCAGAGCCGGCACGAATGACCCGAGCACGATGGCCAGGTCCCAGTTCTTGCGCCACTTCAGGCTGGAGCGCTTACTGCGGTACTCAAAGGCCACGCCTCGGAAGATCAGGGCGACCAGGATGAGCAGCAGCGGCAGGTAGAACCCGCTGAACATCGTCGCGTACCACTCGGGGAAGGCGGCGAAGGTGGCGCCACCGGCGACCAGCAGCCACACCTCGTTGCCGTCCCAGACCGGCCCGAGCGTCGTCAGCATGGCGCGGCGGTCCTGCTCGGTCTTGCCCAGTACCGGCAGCAGGATGCCCACTCCGAAGTCGAAGCCCTCGAGGACGAAGTACCCGACCCACAGGACCGCGATCAGGATGATCCAGACTTGTTGAAGTTCCATGATCAGCTCCTCA
>JAKOZM010000051.1 GCA_029779995.1 Actinomycetes bacterium | reverse complement strand
CTCTTCTCCCTGCTCGGGACAACCTTCGGGGGCGACGGCCGCGTCAATTTCGCCCTCCCGGACCTGCGAGGTCGCGTGCCCATCCACGTCGGTTCCAGCCACACACTGGGCGAGCGCGGGGGAGAGGTTGCACACACTCTGGCAGTGTCTGAACTCCCGGGTCACACCCATGGTGTGAATGCCGCAAAAAGTGCGACGGGTGGTTCGGCGACCCCGAGCGGCAACGTCCTGGGCGGGGGCAACAACGTGTACGCCCGCACTGGCCCTACCACCACGCTGCATCCGAACACCGTCCAGAGCGTCGGCGGCAGTCAGCCCCATCCCAACATGCAGCCCTTCCTGACCATCAGCTTCTGCATCGCCTTGCAGGGCATCTTCCCTTCGAGCACGTGAGGACCGACTGATGGCGCAGCCTTACGTGGGAGAGATCAGGATGTTCGCCGGCAACTTCGCGCCCGCGGGATGGATGTTCTGCGAGGGGCAGACTCTGCCGATTTCCGAGAACGAAACCCTGTTCCAACTGATCGGCACGACCTATGGCGGCGACGGCCAGTCGACGTTCGCCCTGCCTGATCTGCGCAGTCGTGTCCCAATCCATCAGGGCAACAACTTCATTCTCGCCGAGACCGGCGGCGTGGAAGAGGTGACCCTGACCGTGCCCCAGCTCCCGGCGCACTCCCACGGCCTGACCGCCACTGACACTCCGGGGACCCAAACGAGTCCCGCCGGTAATCGGCTCGGGCAATCCCGCAACGTCGTGCCGTACATCAACGATGCGCCGAATGGCACATTCCGGGCAGGAGCCGTGGGGCCCACCGGCGGCAGTCAGCCGCACAACAACATGCAGCCCTACCTGTGCGTCAACTTCATCATCTCGCTCTTCGGGATCTTCCCGTCCCAAACCTAGGAGCAACCATGGCTGACCCATTCGTCGCAGAGATCCGCATCTTCCCCTTCAACTTCGCACCCAAGGGCTGGGCCTGGTGCGACGGTCAGTTGCTGCCGTTATCACAGAACACCGCGCTGTTCTCCCTGCTCGGCACCACCTACGGCGGCAACGGACAGTCGAACTTCGCGCTTCCTGACCTGCAGGGTGCGGTGCCGATGCAGCCAGGGCAGGGGCCGGGTCTGAGCCTGCGGGACCTCGGAGAGGCGGGGGGCAGCGAGACGGTCACTTTGCTGGAATCCGAGATTCCAGCCCATGCGCACACGCTCGGCGCAAACACCATCGATGCCGGTGACACCAACATCCCCAATACCAATGCCAGTCTCGCGTTGTCGTCCGGCGGGGCGCTGTATCAGTCCTCGCCGGACACCCAGCTTGCCCAAGATGCGATGGCATTGACCGGCAGCGACCAGCCCCACAACAACATGCAGCCCTATTTGACCTTCTACTTCTGCATCGCCCTGCAGGGCGTATTCCCCCCGAGAGGCTGACGATGGCACCGCTGTTGACGAACCGTGCCGCGGTGCGACTACGGCCGGCCACCGACGCTGATCGCGACTTCCTGATCGACCTCTACGGCTGTGTCCGAGCCGAGGAACTGGCCGTGGTCACGTGGGCGCAAGGGCAGCGGGAAGCGTTCATCCGGATGCAGTTCGCGGCTCAGGACACCGAATACCGCCGACACAACCCGCACGGCACGTTCGACGTCATCGAGTTGCACGGTGAGCCGATCGGTCGGCTCTATGTTGACAGACGCCCGACGGAGATCAGAATCGTCGACATATCGCTACTGCCGCAGTTCCGGGGCGCGGGGATCGGCAGCGGCCTGCTCGACGACCTCATGCGTGAGGCTGCCGCCTCCGATCGCCGACTCACCATCCATGTCGAGATCAACAATCGGGCCGGGACTCTGTACACCAGGTTGGGTTTCGTGGAGGCCGCCCGGCAGGGCCCGTACCGCCGTATGGAGTGGGTGGCACCATGACCGTGGGCACAGAACCGTCACGCGAAAGCGGCCTCGTACTGCATGGATCCTTGATCCGGTCCCAGCGGAACCAGGAAGAGTTCGATCTCGTCCAACTGCGCATGCTTGAGTCGGTACGTGCCCTGGGCGAGGGGCTGTTCGAGGTCTCCCCGGAAGACCAGCGAGAACTGCTTACGGGTCTGCCCGGCGGGACCCGGTCCGCCCAGGTCGTCGCCCTCGGTCGCTTTGAGCAGCTGCAGAGCGATGGGGTCCTGGTCGACCGC
>JAKOZM010000047.1 GCA_029779995.1 Actinomycetes bacterium | reverse complement strand
GGTTTCGAGGGAGCCTCAGAGTTCGGGGGCGTCGAGGGTGCCGCTGGGATCGTGGTGACGTCGTCGGGGACCGGCGGTTGGCATGTCGGTGACGGCGCCGACCCGCGCACGGTGGCCGTGCTGGGGCGCCATGGGTACGACGGATCTGCCCACGTGGCAAGCCAATTCGACGCTTCAAACTTTGCCGATCTGGACCTGGTCCTCGCTGCCGACCGCGGGCACGTCCGCGAGTTGCGGCGCCTGGCCCGCCGACCTGAAGACGCCGCCAAGGTGCGCCTGCTGCGGGAGTTCGACCCGGCTGCGGTCACCGCTGGCACGCTCGAAGTGGACGATCCCTGGTACGGCGGGACCGCAGACTTCGAGCGCTGCTTGGCCGAAGTCGAAGCCGCCTGCCACGGCCTGATCGACCAGCTCAGCGATGCTTCCGGGAGGGCCCTGGCCCGCTGAGGGTCCCGCCCTGGTGCTTCCTGCCCTGTCCGTCCTTCCGAGTGCCCCACGGAGTGCGATTACTGGGGTGATCACCCCCTCAATCGCACTCCGTCGCGCACGCAGGCCGGGGAGGTATGACAGGCGCCTCACATGGCTCGCAGGCAGCCTGTGGATGACGGCGCGCACCATTTCGACGGACATGCCAGACTTTCCGGACACGGTGAGGTTGACTCAGGAGGCGCCGGGCATGGTCGGGGACACGATTGCAGGCACCCGCGTGGGTGTTCGCCACACAAGACGCCGGCATGCCGCGACACTCGCGGCCCTGATTGCCGCTAGCGCGATGGTGGCTGGCTGCACCACCTCAACCGCCGGGCCGGGGGTGACCACGACGGCCACCAGCGGATCAAGCACCGCCACGACAACCACGACGGCGACCGCTACTGCCACCCCAAGCGCAACGACCGCGCCAACTGCGGCGTATCCGGCAGACGTTCCCGCGGAGGCGCGGGCGAACACCCCCGATGGCGCCAAGGCCTTCGCGAAGCACTACTTCGCCCAGATCAACAAGGCGTACACCACCCCGCAAACGGGGCTGCTGCCTCCACTGTCAACGCCCACATGCAAGTCGTGTGCGAACTACGAAGAGGAGGCTCGAAAGCTCGTTGGAGACAATCAGCGCTACGACCGGCTGCCTCTGACGCTTCTTGAGGTTTCGATTCCCCCAGACAAAGAGGACGGGGTGACCCTGGTCGATGTCGTCACCCGGCAGGAACCAGCACGACTCATCGACTCGACGGGGAAGGAACTCAGCAAATTCTCCGTCAAGAGCTTCGTCTTTCTACTTCACGCGAAATGGCAGTCGGGTTCTTGGGTGACCAACGGCATCCAGCTGAGACAGCCATGAGCCATCGCCTCCGCCTCCTAGCTGTTCTGGTGACCTGCATGCTGCTTGGCGGGCCAGTCGCTCACGCTGCCGACGACCCACCCGCGAAACCCAGGGACATGGGCGTTCCAACTACAACCGGGGAAGGCGTTAAGACTACGGGCGCCGCCGAGCCAACAGTTCGACGCCTTGGCGGTGGGAAGGACTTAAACGGGAATCCGTTCGCGACGCCGATGGTGTTCCAGGTCCGGATTGCCTGCGAATCCAACATCGCCGCCAACCCCGACCCCGCCGCCTGCCAACGAGCCGCCGCCAGCTGCCAAACCAGCACCGGAATCATCGGCATCGGCTTCCTCTACGAAATCTACGCCCGCCCCCAAGGCAGCA
>JAKOZM010000043.1 GCA_029779995.1 Actinomycetes bacterium | reverse complement strand
CCCAGCGCGGCGGCCATGTTGTCCCCCGTGCCCGCACCGAGCACCACCCCCGCGTGAGTGCCGGGGCTGTCTGCAGGCGCCAACACGGCGGGCACCGCGACCTCGTGCCCGATGACGGCAGTGAGCAGATCCGTCAGGTACTCCCCGCGCGTCGCGCAGAAGTAGCCAGTCCCACTGGCGTCCCCCCGGTCCGTCGTCGGCACGCCGCCGTGCAGGCGCCAGGTGAGCCAGTCATGAGGCAGCATCACCGATGCCACCCGGGCAGCCATCTCGGGGCGCTCGCGGGCCAACCATGCCAATTTCGTCACCGTGAACGAGGCCACCGGCACCGAACCGGTCTCCTGCGCCCACCACTGAGCTCCATAGTCCCTGACCAGGGTCTGCGCATCGCGCGCTGAGCGGGTGTCGTTCCAGAGCAGGGCCTCACACACCGGCTCCCCCGCCGAGTCGAGTGCCACCATGCCGTGCTGCTGCGCCCCGACCGCCAAGGCAGCGACGTCTGCTAGTCCTCCGGCCTGGTCCAGCGCTTGCTGTAGTGCCAGCCACCAGTGCCGGACATCAACCGCGGTGCCGTCGGGATGGGCGGCCCGTCCCGACCGAACCTGCTCCCCAGTCGCGGCGTCGCGGATGGTGACCTTGACCGACTGGGTCGATGAGTCGACCCCGGCGACCAATGTCACCGGTGGAAGCCGAGCAGGTGCTCGATGGCCAGTTCGTTGAGGTTGACGTAGGGATAACCACGCACCAGCGACTCCACATCGACCTCAGAGATCTCCGGCAGATCCCGCAGATCCTCGCCTTGCGCCAACGTGGGCTCCCGCAGACTCGCCACACCCGCTGCGGCCAGCGCCTCCTGCACCCGCGGATCAGCCCGGAACTGCGCTGCGCGTTCCTTGAGCATCAGGTACATGGACATGTTCGCAGCCGCACTGCGCCACACGCCCTCGTCGTCCTCAGTGCGCAGCGGCTTGTAGTCGAAGTGACGCATCCCCTCATAACCCGAGGTCTCGAGCAGATCCACAAGGAAGAAGGCATTGAGAAGGTCGCCGTGGCCGAACACGAGGTCTTGGTCGTATTTGGGTCCACGCTGCCCGTTGAGGTCGATGTGGAAGAGTTTGCCCGCCCACAGCGCCTGTGCCACCCCGTGCACCATGTTCAGCCCCGCCATCTGCTCGTGGCCCACTTCCGGGTTCAGACCGACCATGTCCGCGTGGTCGAGGCGGTCGATCAGCGCCAAGGCATGCCCGATCGTCGGCAGCAAAATGTCCCCCCGAGGTTCGTTCGGCTTGGGTTCGATGGCCAGCCGAATGTCATAACCCTGATCCACGATGTACAGGCACACGGCGTCGAGAGCTTCCGAGTACCGGTCGAGTGCCGCCTGCACGTCCTTGGCGGCATCGGTCTCTGCGCCTTCCCGACCACCCCAGAGCACATAGGTTGTCGCCCCGAACCGTGCAGCCAGATCAATGTTTCGTCGCACCTTCGCCAGGGCGTACCTGCGCACGTCACGAGAGTTGGAGGTGAAGGCACCGTCCTTGAAGACGGGGTGGGTGAACAGGTTTGTCGTGATCATGGGGATCTTCAGACCAGCGGCATCGATGGCCTTCTCGAACCGGCTGATGGCGGCTTCCCGCTCGTCGCCGACCAGCAAGGGCGAGAGCAGGTCATCATCATGCAGCGTCACACCATAAGCCCCCAGTTCGCCGAGTTTCTCGGCCGCGCGCACTGGGTCCATCGGCTCGCGCGTGGCATCACCGAAGGGGTCACGGGCCTGCCATCCGATGGTCCACAGGCCGAAGGTGAACTTGTCCTGCGGGGTGGGCTTGAGATCGATGGTGGAGTAGTCGGACATAGGTGCAACCTTTCATTGGGAAACGGAGCGGGCTGCGGCACCGATGGCGTCGAGGACCCGCATGGTGGCCAGAGCAGATTCGCAGGAAACGGGGGAGGTGGCCACACCCGCCAGACAGTCGCGGACCCCGGCGTAGAAGTGGGGCCATTGTCCGTCCAGATACGGCATCTGCGCGGTGGTCGTCCCATCGCCGCTTGCCACCCGGGCGAGGCTGTCGGGCTGAGCGCCCCACCCGGGCAGGCCGGGCCGCTGGCCTGCCCGCAAAGCGTCCTCCTGCGCATCGACGTCGCGTAGGACGGCTGCGCCCAGCGTGCCGAAGACGGTGAAGCGTGGCCCTGGGATGGCGGTAAGCAGCGACGCACTGATGACGGTGGTGACGCCATTGCTGTGCATCAGTGTCGCCAAGACGTCGTCGTCGAGACTGCCGCCTGGGCGCACGGACAACGAGCGGGCCCACACAGAGTCGACAGGACCGAAGAGTTGTAGGGCCTGGTCCACCAGGTGCGGTCCTAGGTCGTAGCGCAGTCCCCCGAGATCTGCTGGCGTCCCGGACTCTCGCCACCCACCTTTCCCAAAAGGACGCCACCGTTCCATGCGCGTCTCGAACCGGTGCACGGTACCCAGCGAGCCCTCGTCAAGGATCGCCTGCAGGGTCCGGAACTCGCTGTCCCAGCGCCGGTTGTGAAAGACGATGAGGTGCCGACTGCGACTGACCGACAACTCGATGAGCGCCTCGAACTGGGCTGCGTCGCGAGCCGGTGGCTTGTCGAGCACGACATGCCGACCAGCCTCCAGGGCCTGCCGGGCGTGTTCGGCGTGCAAGCCACTGGGGCTCGCCACGGCCACCAGGTCGATGTCCATCGTGAGCAGCTCGGAGACGGACTCAACAACCTGAATCCCGGGGTACTCGGTGCGGGCATCAAGGGCTCGCTGCGGACTGCGCGTGACGACGGCCGTCAGTTCCAGTCCGGCTGTGGCGGCGATGAAGGGGGCGTGGAAGAGCCGCCCGGCCAGACCGAAACCGATGACGCCGACACGGAGGTCCGTCAACGCGTTTCACCTCATTCGGGTTGCGGGTGGGTGAGGGGCTCGGCTACAGCCAAACCTCTCACCCACCCATCGGTCAAGCCCTACCGCTGGCGATCGCCCGGCGGCGCGACAGCGCATCCACGCTGGCCGCGACGAGCAGTACCAGCCCGGTGACGATGAACGCGATTCCTGATTCCTGCGTGACCAGCGGCAGGCCATTGGCGATCACGCCCACAACCAGACCGCCGATGACGGCATCGATGATCCGACCGCGGCCACCGAACAGTGAGGTTCCACCAATGACCGCTGCACCGACTGCGTACAGAAGTGTCGTGGAACCACCTGTGGATGGGGACACGGAATTGTCGCGGGATGCGAACAGGATGCCAGCAACAGCTGCCAGTGTCGAACAGGCGATGAAGCACGCCAACTTGATATTGGCCACGTTGATACCCGCGCGGCGCGACGCCTCAGCGTTGCCACCCACGGCATAGACGTGGCGTCCAAAACTGGTGCGCGACAGCACGTAGGTCAGCACGACGACAAGGATCAGGATGAGCGGAACGACGTACGGAACACCCTGGATCGACGTGACCGCCGGGTTGCGGCTGCGCTCGCCATTGAGAATCCACACGGCCAGACCCAGAATCAACGCCAGCGACAGGAACTTGGCCAGCCAGACCGACATCGCCTCGACTGGTAGTCCGGATGCCCGACGGGCCCGCATCCGGTTGAGACTCAGCAGAGCCCAGCCGCCCACCACGATCGCGAACAGAATCCAGCCCGCCAGCGGGCTCATATTCGCGTTCATGATGTTGAGGATGGTCTCGTCGCGGATCGGGATGGTCCCGCCCTCGCCGATGATCAGCAGCATCAAACCCTGCAGGCCCAGGAAGGCCGCCAGCGTGACCACGAACGACGGGATGCCCAACCGGGATACCAGAATGCCGATGAGGAAACCGATGATCACACCGGTCGCCAGCGTCGCCAGCAGAGCCAGGTACCACGGCCAGCCTCGTTGCGTCAGGGTCACGCCGAGAACCGCGGCCGCCGTACCCGCTGCAAAGCCCGCCGACAGGTCGATCTCACCGAGGAGCAGGACGAAGACCAGACCCATGGCGATCACGATGATCATCGCCGACTGGTTGATGAGGTTCGCGAAGTTGAAGGCCGAGAGGAAGGTGTCGCCCTGCAACGCCGTGAAGACGATGATGAGCGCCAGTAGACCTGCGATGGCGGGCAGCGAACCGAGGTCACCGCCACGCACCTTCTCCCAGTACGTGCGCAGGGCCTCACCGATGCCCGTACTCGGCTCAGCCTCGACCGCGGCTTCAGTTGAGATGGTCGACATGAATCAGACTCCCGTCGAGGGGTCGATGGCGTCGGCGTGAGCGGCCACTTCGGGCTGCAATCCGATGTCGCCGGTGCGGCCGGTGGTGATCAGCTCCACGACCTGCCCATTGGTGACAGAGGCGGCGGGCACCAGTGCTGCCATACGACCGAGGTAGAGGCATGCGATGTTGTGCGCCACCCGCATCACGTCGTTGATGTTGTGCGAGATCAAGATGACGCCCAGACCGTTCTGCGCCAAACGTTCCACGAGGCTGAGTACCTGTTCGGTCTGCGCGACACCGAGGGCGGCAGTGGGTTCGTCCAGGATCACGACCTTGGAGTTCCACAGCACAGCACGGGCGATGGCGACGGTCTGCCGCTGGCCGCCGGACAGTGAGGCGACTGGCTGCCGGACCGACTTGAGGGTGCGTACCGAGAGTCCTTTGAGCGTTTCGGTGGCTTTGCTTTCCATGGCGGCCTCATCGAGGCCGAGCCCCTTCTTGCTCTCGCGGCCAAGGAACATGTTGGCCACGACGTCGAGGTTGTCGCACAGCGCGAGATCCTGGTAGACGACCTCGATACCCAGGGCGTTGGCGGCCTTGGGATCGCTGATGTGGACTTCTTTGCCCTCGAACAGATAGGTGCCGGCATCGAAGGGGTAGATGCCGGCAACGCCCTTGATCAGGGTGCTCTTTCCGGCGCCGTTGTCCCCGACCAGTGCGGTGACCTGGCCGGGATACACATCCAGGTCGACGCCTTTGAGGACGTCCACCGCACCGAAGCTCTTCTGCACCCCACGCAGAGAGAGCACGGGGTCCGGCGCCCCTCCCGCAGTGGGAAGGGCGCCGGACTGCGCGCTGACGGACATTTAGGAGATGCCCGCCTCGGTGCAAGCTTGCTTCAGCTTGTCCGTGGTGCAGAGGTTCTCCGCCGTGGTGAAGCCGTCATCGACGACCTCCTTGACGTTGTCCTTGAAGATGGCGACAGGCTCGAGCAGCACCGACGGCACCTCACGACCTGACTCCGGATCCTTGGTGACCTGATCTGTCGCCGGGGTCTCGCCCTTGCTCAGCGCGATGGCCAGCGCGGCCGCAGCATCCGCCTCTTCC
>JAKOZM010000155.1 GCA_029779995.1 Actinomycetes bacterium | reverse complement strand
CCCGAGGGCTGACTGGGGTCGCACCGCCAAGGCGTAGGCCACACCCGCCAGGATCTGCGCCCACCCACTGCCGACCCGTAACACCCGCAGCAGCAGGTAGATGCCCAGGAAGGCTCCCACCAGGATCGTGGCCCACCAGAGCCGCTGAACCGCCCATTCGGGGATGCCCAACGTCGTGCCCAGACCGAAGAACGGGCCCATGGGCCACAGGTAGCCGTAGGCCTGATTCTGCAACTGCCCGAAGAAACCCTCGGGATCCCACAGGTGCAAGGAACGCCCCAGGAAGGACCAGGGGTCGACGGTGAGGTCCAGCTTGGTGTCGGCGGCGATGCGGCCCGGGTCCTGCAAGAAGGCCAGAGCCACCAGGGCCACACACACAGCCACGACACGTGCTCGCCAGCTGGGCGGTGCCCCCTGACCAGCAGTGTCCTGCGCAGCCGTCGATGGACGCTCCAGAAGGGTCATCGCTTCCTCAGAATCAGCGCAACGTTCCACGTCACCACTTCCCGCAGGACTGGCACGGAACGGACCCAGAAGAGGCCAGCGGGCAGGTAGCGCGGAATCACGTCGATGACCTCGGCGTCGCTACGAGTCCGTGCCCATCGCAGGCCCGCTGCCATGGAGACGGGAAACAACGACTGCCCGTACACGTTCTTGGGGGGGTGCCCGGTGGTCCGCTCGTAACGGCGGGCCGCGTAGCGACCGTTCAGATAGTGCCAGGGTGCCGTCTCATGACCGCCCCAGGGCCCGTACCACAGCGTGTAGGAATAGAAGACCACACCACCTGGCCGGCAGACCCGCAGCATCTCGTCGCCCATCCGCCAGGGTTGCGGCACGTGCTCCCCCACGTTGCTGGAGTAGACAAGGTCGAAGCCGTCATCGCGAAAGGGCAGCCGCTGGCCGTCGCCCATCACCGTTCCGGGCAGTGGGGTGCGGCCGTGCAGCGCCAGCTCACCAGCATCGGCGTCCAGCGGCGTGTAGCGGGCACCGGCGGCAGCGAAGGCATCGGCCCAGTAACCGGGGCCGCCACCCACGTCCAGGACGTGGCTACCCGCCAGATCCATCAGGCATTGCAGTTGTTCGACCGAGTCGCGGGCCATCGTGCCGTAGAAGCGGTCGGGGTCGGTCTGCTCGACTTGGAAGTCCTGGAAAAGCCGAACCGCCCGCGACCACGTCGCGAGGTCCCGCAGCCGCTGGCGGGCGCTTTCGGGTTGCACGAGGCTCACCGTAAGAACCTACGTCACGGACACACCGAACCGGGGTAGTTCTGAGGTACCGTGTGCCGCGTGACGACAGCGCAGCCCACGGCCACAGTGCTGCGTGTGCTCTTCCTCAACTGGCGCGACACCAGGCACCCGGAGGGCGGCGGTTCCGAGGTGTACGTGGAGAACGTGGCCAGGTCCTTGGCGGCGGCCGGCCACGAGGTCACGATCTTCTGCGCCAGGTACGAGGGCGCCGCTGGCCACGAGATCGTCGACGGGGTGCGCTTCGTGCGGGCCGGCACCAAGCTCAGCGTGTACGCGGAGGCGATCAAGCACGTGCGGCGAAGGGCCTTCGGTGATCTGGACGTGATCATCGATGTGCAGAACGGCATTCCGTTCATGTCGCGCGCGGTGTGCGGCGACACACCCGTCGTGGTCCTGGTGCACCACGTGCACCGTGAGCAGTGGCCCGTCGTCTACGACCCGTTGCGCTCGCGTGTTGGATGGTGGATCGAGTCGCGGCTGGCCCCCCGGCTCTACCGGGACTGCACGTACGTGGCGGTCTCGGACAAGACGCGTGAGGAACTGACCGAACTGGGGGTGGGTGCGCAGCGCATTCATGTCATCCATAACGGGATCGAAGCCGCTCCCGGTCTGGACGTGGAGCCCAGCGAGCATCCGCATATCGCCGTCGTCGGACGCTTGGTGCCGCACAAGCGCGTGGAGCACGTGCTGCGCGCGGGGGCGATCCTGCGCCGGCGCCATCCGGGCCTGCGGATCTCGGTGGTCGGCGACGGCTGGTGGTCGCAGCGACTCCAAACTGTCGCGGATGCCCTCGGGGTCACTGACATCGTCGACTTCCACGGCTTCGTGGACGAGAAGACCAAACACGGCGTGTACGCCTCGAGTTGGGTGCTGGCGTTGCCCTCGCTGAAGGAGGGCTGGGGCATCGTGGTCATGGAGGCCGCCACCCATGCCGTCCCCTCGGTGGCCTACCGGCAGGCAGGTGGCGTGGCCGAATCCATCGTCCACGGCGAAACCGGGATGCTGGTGGATGGCGAGGTCGAGGACTACGCCTCGACGTTGGGTGCGCTGCTGGAGGACGCCGCCTGGCGAGCACGGCTGGGCGACCAGGCCCGCAAGCGTGCTGAGGAGTTCACCTGGGCCGCGACCGCTAAGGCGTTCGCCGCGGTGCTCAGCGATGTCTCGACGCGGGTGTCGCGGGTGCGGGTCGTACCGGCACCTTCAGGCCACGTCGAACATCATGTGGAGACAACGATCTGACGCACGCGCAGCAGACGTGCGGGTCGGTCAGGAGGTGGCGGTCGGGCTCGGAGATGAGTTGCCGTAGACCACGACTGGCTGGTCGTTCGGTGTGGCGCCCGTCTGCGAATTGACGATGCCGACCGCGGCCCCTCCGGCCAATACGACGCCGACCACTACCGCAACGATCGGACCAACGGGACTGGCCATATCTTGCCTCCTGAATCTGAGTACGTGTGCGGAGCCGCTCGTGCGACCGCTCCTGAGGGCAGACCGTAGCACGTTTGAACGCGCGGACGCAGGTCCGGCGCCCACATGTCACAGCCGGGATCTCGTATGGGCGGTGATCCACACCATCGACCCTCCCAGCAGCAGCAGTAGCACACCCACATTCACCGCGACCAGCACCCGATCCTCTGGCGCGCGGACCGTGACGGCCGTGTCGACGCGCCACAATTGCAGGTCCCCCTGCTCCCACACCATCGTGGCTCCCCGCAGATCCACCTGCCGACTTGCCTGAGGTTGATCGCGCTGGACCACGATCCATGCCACTCCGAGCTCCGCCAACCGGGGCGGCAACGCCTTGCTGGAGGCGATGGTGTCACCGATGATCTTCGCTCGTGGATCGTCGCCGCCCACCTCTACCAACCGGTTGAACAGGACCACCGGCAGGTCATCGTTCCAAACCACCGTGCGCGTGAGGTAGCGGGGCAATGGGTCAAGGACCACCCCCGACCCGTTCCAGGAGTACCGGCGAAACGGTGACCAGGGCAATGAGACCACGTCGCCCGCCACCTGCGACCTGGCCAGCTGATCGCGCAGACCGTCCCACTCCTGCGGGTAGGTATGGGCCTGCAACCGTCCGAAAGCGCCCGCCGCCAGGTCGGGCAACAACGCGATCGGCAACACCGTCAGCGAACCTGCGAGGAACAGGCGCAGGTTCTCATCAGCCCGTGTGAGCAGCCGCTGTAGTCCCCAGGGAGCGCAGACCGCGAGCAGTAGCACCCACCACACGGTCCATTTCTGTCCGTCGCGCAGCAGTCCGCCGCCCGGTACGGCCGACACGATCTGCTGTGCCCAGACCTGGCTGCCCAGCGTTCCCGAGATCCAGGCCCAGAGGACCCCGAGCACCGCGAGCGCGCCCAGGACCACCGCTTCGGGCGGGTTCTCACGCCACCATCGCTGCCAGCCAAGAGCCGCGAGGGCCACCAGCACCACCACGCCCATCGCGGCGAACACGGTGGTGCGCGACCCGAGGGTCGCTTCGCTGTTCCACACCCCACCTCCAGCCAACACGCTGGTCAGCACCCCTCCGACGCCATCGGCGCGCGCCCCGAAGACCACTAGGCCCAGCGGGTCGGATTCGTGCAGCGAACTGCTGCGCACCGCCGCCAGCCACCATGGCGCGTTCACGGCGATCACCCCGGCGACGATCAGCCCCCGCCGTGAGGGGGGCAGCGCGCTGCCGAAACCGATGGCAAGCGGGACGGCGACCAGGGCCAGCAAAATGCCACCGGTGGGCACCAGCGCACCGATTCCACACAGCAGCACCACGGGTAGCCAGTCACCGCGCCGGCGAGCGGTTCGGGCGGCGATGATCACCCACGGCAGCAGAGCCGCCGCCCACAGCAGCCCCCAGTGGCCCATGAGCAGCCGTGCGGCGGTGTAGGCCGACCATAGGTAGATGGAGGCCGCTGGCAACCGGAGCGCCAGCGATGGCCCTGCCAGCCTGCCGGCGCCCACTCCGGCCAGCACCAGGGATGCGAGCAACACCACCTTCTGGATGACTTGCCCCGGGATCGGCCCAGCGATCAGGGAGACGACCGCGTCCTGCGGCACGGAACGCGGCAGTCCCCCACCGATTCCCAGATTCCACGGCAGCAGGGTCTGCTGCGGCACGAACACCATGTCGACGTGCAGCACGTAGCCCGGCATGAGCACCGGCAGCAGGACCATCAGCGCCAGCAGCAGCGACCACGCTGGGAGCAGGGATGCCTTGAGTCGGGAGGACACTCGCTTAGGGTGGCATCCGGGAGGATGTGATGAGCACGGACGACACGACAACGCGCACACGGCTGGTGGGCGGTGGACTGCTCGTGGCGGTGTCCTTGGGGGTCGGCCAGGTGTTGGCCTACGGCCAGACACTGGTCGCCGCCCGGGCCCTGACGCCTGCACAGTTCGGAGCGTTCAGCGCCCTGCTCGCGCTACTCCTGATCGGGAACACGGTGGCCCTGGCCACCCAGGCCGTCACGGCGCGCCACATCGTGGGTATCAGCGGCGAACAGCGCCGCGACGAGACCGCCGCCGCCTGGCGCACCGCCTGGATCACCGGTGCAGCGGTCACGGCCTTCTGGCTGCTCATCTCACCCCTGGTGAACTGGGCCCTGCGCCTGGACGGCCTGCCCATCGCGGCCATGCTGGCGTTGGGCTTCCTGCCCCTGACACTGCTCGGCGGGGCCCTCGGGATCGCGCAGGGCGGCGAGCGACATGTGAGCCTGGCCGGGGTGTACCTGTCGATGGCAGTACCCCGCAGTCTGCTGACGATCGCGTTGTTGCTCATGGTGGCCACGCTGGGCTCAGCGGTCTTCGGTCTGACCGCGGGTGCCGCGGTCGGCGCGCTGCTCGCCTGGTTGCTCGTGCGCGGGCAGTGGCGCGGCGGGCACGCCCGGCACACGACCATGCTGCGCGAGATCCCGGCGGCCACCTACTCACTGCTGGCGCTGTTCGCCCTGACGAACCTGGATATCGTGCTGGGCCGTGCCTTCCTGACCCCCGACGAGGCGGGACAGTACGGCGTGGGCATCATCGTGGCCAAGGTGGTCACGTGGCTGCCGCAGTTCGTGGCCGTGATGGCCTATGCCCGGATGGTCGACGCCCGCCGAGGTCGCACCACCCTGGTCGGCCTGAGCATCGTGGCGGCCATCGGCTTACTGTGCACGGGACTGATCGCGCTGGCCCCCGATCTGGTCGTGTCCGTCATCGCCGGCCCCGAATACGCCGATATGGCCCCACTGCTTCCCATCTTCGCCCTGATCGGAGCGTTCGGCGCATTACTGCAGTTCGTCGTTCTGGGCCTGGTGGCCATCCGGGACAGGACCTACATCCCGGTGATCTGGGCCGGCTGTGCGGCGCTCGTCGCGGCGGTGGCGCTGTGGCACGACTCCGTCGCCCAGGTGGCCGTCATCATGTTGCTGGTGGTCGGGGCGGTGACCCTGATCGGTGTGTGGCGACTCATCGCCAAACGCGAGGAGCCTGCCGTCGAAGGGCTCTCAGTGAGCGGCTGAGTCCCAGTTCTGCCCCACCCCGACCGAGACCTCCAGCGGCACTTCGAAGGCCCGCACCCCCGTCATCGCGGCGACCACGATCGCGGTGGCTGCATCCTGCTCACCTTGGCCGACCTCCAGCACCAACTCATCGTGTACCTGCAGCAACATCCGCGTGCTCAGCCCGGCCTGGCCCAGGGCGGCGCGTACCTCGAGCATCGCGACCTTGACCAGGTCCGCGGCGCTGCCCTGGATGGGTGCGTTCAGCGCCATGCGCTCGGCCATCTCGCGACGTTGCCGGTTATCGCTGTTGAGGTCCGGTAGATACCGGCGTCGCCCCCACAGCGTCTGGGTGAACCCGTCCACCCGGGCGCGTTCCACCACCTCGTGCAGGTAATCCCGCACGCCGCCGAACCGCAGGAAGTAGTCATCCATCAGCCCGGCCGCCTCTCCGGTCGGGATGCCCAGCTGCTGAGACAACCCGTACGCGCTCAGCCCATACGCGAGGCCGTAGGACATCGCCTTGATCCGTCGGCGCTGCTCAGCGTCCACCGCATCCACCGGCACACCAAAGACCTTCGAGGCGACCGTGTTGTGCAGGTCCTCACCGGTGCGAAACGCCTCGATCAGGCCGGCGTCCTGACTCAAGTGGGCCATCAACCGCATCTCGATCTGGCTGTAATCGGCGGTGAGTAGGCAGTCGTAGCCCCGGCCGACCACAAATGCTGCCCGGATCTCGCGGCCTTCCGGAGTACGCACCGGGATGTTCTGCAGGTTCGGGTCGGTGCTGGACAGCCGGCCGGTCGCTGCGATCGTCTGGCTGTACGTGGTGTGGATCCGCGAGTCGGCATCGGCCAAGGGAATGAGCCCGGCCACCGTCTGGCGCAGCTTGCTCTTGTCCCGCCAGATGAGCAGGCACTCGAGCAGCGGATCCTGCGTGCGGGCGAACAGGGAGGCCAGCGCCTCGGCATCGGTGGTGTAGCCGGTCTTGATCTTCTTGGTCTTGGGCAGGCCGCGCTCGGCGAACAGGATCTCCTGCAGCTGTTTCGGGGACCCGAGGTTGAAGGTGCGGCCGGCGAGTTCGTGGGCCTGGTCGGTGACCTCGGCGATCTGGCGGTCGAACGAGTCGCGCAGCGAGGTGAGCTGTCCCATGTCCACGGCGATGCCGGCTGCCTCCATCTCGACCAGCACCCCGGCCAGCGGCAACTCCATGCCGCGGAAGAGCTCGCGACCCACGGGGCCGAGTTGCTCACTGAGCTCGACATGCAGATCCAGGGTCGCCGCCGCGCTGTCGGCCAGTTCCTGGGCGCTGTCGTCCTCCAAACCGTCCATTGTCAGCTGGTCTGTCGCGCTGGGCTCCACAAGGTCCCGGTGCAGGAAGCGGGCCGTCAGGTCCGCCAGCGGGAAGGAACGCTGACCGGGCAGCAGGAGGTACGCCTCCAGCGCCGTGTCCCCCACCAGCCCCGCGATCTCCACCCCGGCGGCGTGGGCCGCGAGCAGGGGCCCTTTGGCGTCATGCAGGACCTTCTCGATGTTCGGATCCGCCAGCCATTGGCCGACCTCACCGATCCCGTCGAACACTGCGGCCGTCCGGTCCCCGGCCGCGATGGCGATCCGCTCGATCACCCCGGTGCCCGCCCCCCAGGTGCCCTGCACGTGTACCCCATACGGTCCCTGCGTGCGGTGTTCCGCGAGCCAGGCAGGACCGTCGGGCGCCACCTCGACCGAGACGGCCGCCGCCCGCTGCTCCTGCACATCCTCGCCGAGATAGTCGAAGAGCCGCTCGCGCAGAATCCGGAACTGCAGGCTGTCGAACACCTCGTGCACCTTCTCGCGCGCGATGGGCCGACGTTCCAGATCCGTCACCTGCAGGTCCAGTGGCACGTCGGTGACCAAGGCGGTGAGCTGCCGATTCGTGAGGACCTGGCCGAGGTGATCGCGCAGAGCCACACCTGCCTTGCCCGGCACCTCGTCGGCGTGCTCCACCAGGTCCTGCAGTGAACCGAACTGGTTGATCCACTTGGTTGCCGTCTTCTCCCCCACGCCAGGGATGCTCGGCAAGTTGTCCGAGGGGTCTCCGCGCAGTGCCGCGAAATCCGGGTACTGGCTGGGACTGAGCCCGTAGCGCTCCGCAACGGCCTGCGGGGTCATCCGGGACAGATCAGAGACCCCGCGTTTCGGGTACAGCACCGTGCAGGAGTCGTCCACGAGTTGGAAAGCGTCCCGGTCGCCGGTCAGGATCCGGATGTCCATCCCCAATGCCCTGCCCGCGGTGGTGAGGGTTGCGATGACGTCGTCCGCCTCGTACCCGTCAACCGCCACGTAGGGGACATCCATCGCCTCGAGCACCGTTTTGATCAGATCCACCTGACCAGCGAACTCGCTGGGCGACTTGGAGCGGTTGGCCTTGTAATCGGGGAACGTCTCACTGCGAAACGTCTGGCGCGACACGTCGAACGCCACCGCCAGGTGGGTGGGCCGCTCATCACGCAAGGCGTTGATCAACATGGACGTGAACCCGAAGACCGCGTTGGTCGGCTGGCCCGTCGTCGTGCTGAAGTTCTCCACCGGCAGGGCATAGAAGGCGCGGTAGGCCAACGAGTGGCCGTCGAGCAGGAGCAGTCGGGGTGCAGCGCTGTCGTTCATCGCGTCGAGTCTATGTCGTGGGCCCGAGTGTTCCGAGCGCGCTCGCAGGACCTGCCCTGCCCATCGGGGGCCGATCGCGACGGGTCTAGCCTGGCCAGGTGAGCAGTGAATGGCCCGCAGGGTTCGAGAATTTCGGTGTCGGTGAATTGGCCGAGACGATGGGGATCGAGGTCAGCCTGCATGACGGCGTCGTCAGTGCCCGGATGCCCGTGGCGGGGAACACCCAGCCGTACGGTCTACTGCACGGCGGGGCCACCGCGGTGCTGGTGGAGTCAGTAGGGTCCATCGCGTCCGCGGTCGCGGCCCCGAACACCCTGCCCGTGGGGATCGAAGTGAGCGTCTCCCATCATCGGTCTGCCCGTGCCGGCTACGTGAGCGCGCGCGCCGAAGCGGTCCACATCGGCACCACGCTGGCCTCGTGGCTCATTCCGGTGACCGACGATGAGGGCCGGCGGATCGCCACCGGCCGGCTCACCTGCTTGCTACGCGACGCATCCCGCTGACGGTCGCCAGACGCCGTCCGAGACTGCCCCGCATGGCCGGTTCGCTGACCCTGGCACGGCGCCGGATGGCAGCCGTCGAGGCGACCCGTCGTTGCAGGTACGGTCCGAAGCCCCAGCGTGCGTACCAGCGCTGGACGTCGCGCGACGTCGGGGGCACATCCACCACCACCTGATCGGAGCCGAGCAGATCGGCCCACCCGACCACCTCGACCAGCAAGGCCGTCCCAATGCCTTGATTGCGGCGGTCATCGGCCACGTGCAGCATGTGAATGTGCACCCCTGGCGCATCCATCATGGGGCCGCCGTCGGTCAGTGAGACCGTCGCCAGACCCACCGGCTCATCGTCGGCCCACGCCGCGATGAAACGGAAGCCCCCTTGATTGGCCGCCTCCACCCGTCTGCGCATCCGGTCCAAAGACAGTCCCAGCGGCATTCCCGAGCGCCGCCGGCCGCCTGCACGCCAGGCTTGCTCCCACAGGGGTGCCACCTGCTCGATGTGGTCCAACTCCACATCGCGGACATCGATGTCCATAACACCTCCTGTTCGCTATCAAGGGTAGCGACATGCCGATGATCTTTTCTGCGGGAGCCGTGACGCTATCTGCGACACGCCCCTCTAGGCTGTAGCGTGCTTCGTGGTTGTCCGGTTGACTGACCCATCATCACGGTGTCAGGTGCCGAGACCTGTGGACGTTACGGAAGAGGTGTGCGCGTGCGACGACTGCTGCTGATGATCAGCGCGGTCGCCCTTGCCTTCATGGCTGTGCTCGGTGGCACGTCGGCGGCGTTCGCTGCCGGCGAGACCATCGGAGGGGTGATCAAATCAGGCCAGGAAGGCGTTGCGGGCGTCACGCTGAACGTCTCCGACGAAGAGGGCTTCACCGAGGACGTCATCACTGACGATGCCGGCGAGTGGGTCGTCGAGGTCCCAGGGGCCGGACAGTACCTGGTGACCCTGCAGACCGAGACGCTGCCACCCGGAGTCAGTCTGACGAACCCGGACCGCACCAGCGCCACGATTGTCGTGGCCAAGGGGCAGTCGAAGTCGGTTCTGTTCCCCACGGGTGAGGCGCGGGTGAGCAGCGAGTCGACTCTCGACCGAGCCCTGCAACTGCTGGTCGACGGCATCGTCTTCGGTCTGACCATCGCCCTGGCCGCTGTTGGACTGAGTCTCATCTTCGGCACGACCGGACTGACCAACTTCTCCCACGGCGAACTTGTGACGTTCGGGGCGCTGATGGCCTACTTCTTCAACAACCTGCTGGGGCTGCCCTTCCTGGTCGCCGCGGCGGGCGCGATGCTGGCAGGTGGCCTCTTCGGGTACCTGCAGGACCGCTTCTTCTGGCGCTGGTTACGCAAGCGAGGTACGGGCCTGATCGCGATGCTGGTGGTCTCCATCGGTCTGGGTATCCTGCTTCGCTACATCTACCTCTTCTTCTTCGGCGGCACCACCAAGCAGTACGCCGAGTTCAGCGGGCAGGCGGGGCTGGCCCTGGGACCGGTGGACGTGACACCCAAGGCGCTGATCGCCGGCGGGGTGGCCATCGTGTTCCTGGTCGCCACCGTGTTGTGGCTGCGCCTGACCCGCATGGGTAAGGCGTCCCGGGCCATCGCGGACAACCCCGCACTGGCCAGCGCCTCCGGCATCGACGTCAACCGGGTGGTGTCCATCATCTGGATGGCGGGTGCCGCGCTGGCAGCGCTGTCGGGGATCATCTACAGCCTTTCCAACGGCATCTCCTGGCAGCAGGGCTTCCAGTTGCTGCTGCTCCTCTTCGCCGGTGTGACCCTGGGTGGCCTTGGAACAGCCGTCGGCGCCATCGTCGGCTCCATCATTGTCGGGACCATGATCCAGGTGTCCACACTGTTCATCCCGTCGGAGTTGAAGAATGTCGGCGCCTTGGCGGTGCTGATCATCATCCTCATGATCCGACCACAGGGAATCCTCGGACGTTCGGAGAGGGTGGGCTGAGCCATGGATTGGTCAAACGTCTTCAGTCAGGCCTTTACACAGGGCATCGGTGTACAAGCAGTCATCTTCGCCATCGCGGCGATCGGCCTGAATGTTCAGTTCGGCTACACCGGCCTGCTGAACTTCGGCCAGGCCGCGTTCCTCGCCGTGGCCGCCTATGGCCTCGGCGTCAGCATCGCGTTCGCGGGGCTGAGCATCTGGGTCGGTCTACTGATCGGTATCGCGGCAGCGGTTCTGCTGGCTCTGCTGCTGGGTATCCCCACGCTGCGCCTGCGGGCTGACTACCTGGCGATCGTGACGATCGCGGCGGCCGAGATCCTACGGCTGGTGTTCCGCTCGGTGACCTTCAACCCGGTCTTCGGGGGTTCCGATGGCATCAACCGGTTCGCCGACGACTTCTACGCTCTGAACCCGTTCAGCGCTGGTGTCAAGATCGGTCCGATCGACTTCAGCGCCAACGACATGTGGATCGTGGTGGTCGGCTGGGTGCTGGTGGCCTTCCTGTCCCTGCTGGTCTTCCTCATGATGCGTTCGCCGTGGGGTCGTGTGATCAAAGCCATCCGGGAGGACGAGGATGCCGTTCGATCACTGGGCAAGAGCGTGTACGCCTACAAGATGCAGGCACTGATCATCGGTGGTGTCATGGGCTGCTTCGGTGGCTTCGTCGCGGCCATCGCCCTGCAGTCGATCCAACCCGACTATTACGGCACTGAACTCACGTTCTACGCGTACGCGGTGCTGATCCTCGGTGGTGCAGCCCGCGTCCTGGGGCCGATCGTGGGATCGGTCGTGTTCTGGTTCATGCTGGTGTTCATCGACTCGGCGCTGTCCAACGCGGTGTCCAGCGGAGCCATCACGTTCATCCAGAGCACCCAGGTGGGCCAGATCCGGTACTGGATCCTCGGCCTGGCCCTGATGCTCTTGATGATTTATCGCCCACAGGGGATCCTGGGCGACAAGAAGGAGTTGAGCCTCGATGCCCGATGACCTCAAGCATTTGGTGGACGCCCTGCAGACCGTGCCGCAGGAGGCCGGAGTACCCAAACCTGACCCCATCCTGGTGGCTGACGGGGTACGCCGGCACTTCGGCGGCCTGACGGCGGTCGACGTCGATCACGTGGAGATTCAGCGGGGCACGATCACAGCGTTGATCGGACCGAACGGTGCAGGCAAGACGACCTTCTTCAACCTCCTCACCGGCTTCGACAAGCCCAACGAGGGCCAGTGGACCTTCGAGGGCAGGCAGTTGGCTGGGGTGCGTCCGCACAAGGTGGCGCAGTACGGCATGGTGCGCACCTTCCAGCTCACGAAGGCGCTGAGCAGGCTCACCGTGATGGAGAACATGCGGTTGGGCGCTCAGGACCAGCGCGGCGAGAAGTTGTTCGCCTCCATCTTCCCCTTCCTGTGGCGTAAACAGGAGGACGAGATCAGCGAGCGTGCGCTGCGGCTGCTGGCCAGCTTCAACCTGGATCAGAAGCAGGACGACATGGCCGGCTCCTTGTCGGGCGGCCAACGCAAACTGCTCGAGATGGCACGGGCGCTGATGGTTGAGCCCGACATGGTGATGCTCGACGAGCCTATGGCGGGCGTTAACCCCGCGCTGACCCAGAGCCTGCTGGACCACATCCGGCAGGTACGCGACCGCGGCACGACCGTGCTTTTCGTCGAGCACGACATGGACATGGTGCGGGACATCAGCGACTGGGTCGTGGTGATGAGCCAGGGCCGGGTGATCGCTGAGGGTCCACCACACGACGTCATGAGCAACGAGGCGGTGATCGACGCCTACCTCGGGGTGCACCACGACCGGCCACTGACCGACACGGGTGAAGCGTTGACCGCCCACCCCGAGGAGGCATAGATGGCCGTCACCACGATCGAAGGCCGGGATGAGCATCTGGCGGCGGCTGAGGGCGCCCTGGTGCGCATCGACGACGTGATTGCCGGCTACTTCCCGGGCGTGAACATCCTCAACGGCTGCGATTTCTACGCCCACTCCGGGGAGCTCGTAGGCATCATCGGGCCCAATGGCGCCGGCAAGTCGACTTTGCTGAAGTCTCTGTTCGGCCTGGTGAAGGTGCGCAGCGGCAAGGTGACGTTCGACGCCAAGGACATTACCAACAAGCGCGCCGACAAACTCGTCGCTCTGGGCATGGGTTTCGTGCCCCAGAACAACAACGTCTTCCCCTCGCTGACCATCGAGGAG
>JAKOZM010000154.1 GCA_029779995.1 Actinomycetes bacterium | reverse complement strand
GTAGCGGATGCCCATGGGTGGGCGGGTCAGGACGGTCACCGCGGGTGTGTGCAGCCGGGCCAGCAGGTCGGCGGCGTGACCGTCGCTGATCGGGCCGTACCCTTCGATCTCGGCCCCCTGGTCGGTCATGATGATGGTCACCGGGACCTGCTGGGCGGGGCTGATCCCCGTCAGCAACTCCACGAAGGTGTCGGCCTGATTCGCATCCCGCGACCCGTCGGTGGAGCGGCAGCCGGCCCGCACCGACTCCATACACGCGCTGGCTTCTTCGGCGGTGAGGTAGGCGGACAGGGTGGCCATCCCGTCCGGTTCCGGGCTCAGCCACACCCCGCGCTGTTTACGGGCCCGCTTACGGCGCCGTTCCGCGGCGTCGGGGTCGACCCGGTCGACCTGCCGGGTCAGCCACGGGCGCAACTGCGACTTCGTGTGGGTGCCGGCGTAGGTGATGGCCCGGTCGGCCACCTCCCGCCGATCGGACAGCTCCAGCCCGCAGGTCGCGCGGACGATCTCCCGCACCTTCCCCAGATCGATCCGGCCCTCAGCCAGCGCAGCCAGCACCGCGGGCAGGTCGGTGACCACATCCACCGCCACATCAACCATCGCCGACGCCACACCCGGGCTCCACAGCATCGCGCAGGCGATCTCCGGCGGGCACGGATCCACGACCACACCGTCGGGGTCGGCACCAGCCTCGGAGTCCTGGTACACCTGATGGAACGCCACCAGCTGCTGGGCGTGGAAGAACCCGATCATCGCCTCCGCGGCCTTGGCGACCTCGAGCGGGTCACCGTCGGGCAGCATCGCCTCCCACGTCGCAACCATCGAACCATCCATACCCTCACGCTACGAGGGGGGTACGACAAGAAGGGTAGGAGATTTCAGCAGGAACCACCGGCTGTGGATAGGAACCGAGTACCGCTACTCCGAAAGGGAGGTCTCCGCCTTGATCCCTCACGATTGCCTCAACCGCTACGTCTTCCCGAGGAGGATGTGGACCACGTCAGGGTGCTGAACGATGCGATGGAACGGCAGGCGCTCGAAGTGCCGCGTGAGGAGATCCTGCTGGTTCATCACGCGAAGTCTGCGCAATGTGCCGGGCACGGATGAGGCGGTGGCCGGGGTGGGTACGCGCGAGGCGCGGGTCTGCCGCGTTTCACCTGGCGCACCGCAACGCTCGTCGAATCCCGAGCTCAAGGCACTTTGATCAACGGCTGCGCCGGTACCGCACGTACCAGGCGAGCCCGAGTGCGACCGCCCCCGCCGCAGCGCCCGCAGCCGTGGTCCTCTGCCTGCCGCGCATCGCGGTCTTCATCGACACCGGCTTGTCGAACTCCAGCACCGGCCAGACCCGCTCCTTCGCCACCCGGCGCAACTGCTCGTCGGGGTTGACTGCGAAGGGGTGGCCGACGACTTCAAGCATCGGGAGGTCGGTGTAGGAGTCGCTGTAGGAGTAGGAGGCAGACAGGTCGTACCCCTCCTGTGCTGCGAGCTCCCGCATCGCGTCGGCCTTGAACGGGCCGTACGCATAGAAGAGCACTTCGCCGGTGTACCGGCCGTCCTCGATCGCCATCTGGGTTCCGATGGCCTTGTCCACCCCGAGGCGGGCTCCGATCGGCTCCACGATCTCGGTGCCGGACGACGAGATGATGATGACGTCACGACCTGCGGCCTGGTGTTCGCCGATGAGTTTGACGGCCTCCTGGTAGATGATCGGCTCGACGATGCCGTCCAGCGTCTCACTGACGACCGCCTTGATCTGCTCGACGTCCCAGCCCGTCGACAACTGCGACAGGTAGACGCGCATCCGTTCCATCTGGTCGTGATCGGCGCCGGAGGTGAGGTAGACCAGTTGGGCATACGCGCTCTTGAGGACATCGGTGCGGCCGATCAGGCCGCCGTCGTACAAAGGTCGTGCGAAGGCCAGGGAACTGGACTTCGCAAGGATCGTCTTGTCGAGGTCGAAGAATGCAGCTGACTTCTGGGGCACCCTTTCATCGTTGCACCTCGGCCACCGACCCGGGGAGGATCGGATGGTGAAACGCCGCCTCGTCCTCATCAGGAGGAGACCGCATCACCCGAACTGGGGATATTTCGTCGCACCTTCAACAATGCACTTGCATCAAGGTCGACTCGGGGTGAAACTTAGGTAAGCCCAACTTTGGGCGGGGGCCGATAATTTCCCCCCCAACTATCGGCCTCGAAGGTCCCCGCATCCCCCCTGCGGGGACCTTCCCTTATCCACAGATTGCTCCGGTCCAGGCTGTGTGACAGGCACAACGGTTAAGCAGGAACGTGTGGCCGACGTTCTGCTGATCTCCGCTGACCCTTCGTGCATCGATCAAGTTCTTGCCCTGACGTCGGCCTCGCAGTTGACCATCGAGGTGACCGCGGTGCCCGAACAGATCGGTCAGGCCTGGTTGCGGTCGGTGGTCGTGGTCGTGGGTCTGGATCTGCTGGCGACGGTGGCGGCCGGTCATCTGCCGCAGCGCCCCCACGTTGTCGTCCTGGGGGATGCGGCCGCCGACGACTGGCGCTGTGCCTTTGATCTCGGTGCTGATGCCGTCATCACACCCCCTGGGGAGCCCGGATGGTTGGCGGAGCGGGTGCGCCGGGCAGGCGAGGAGCTGCCGACGGGCCGGGTCGTCGGGGTGGTTGGATGTCGCGGGGGCGCCGGTGCCTCGGTCTTCGCCGCGGCTCTGGCCATGGCTGCCGTGCGCACGCGGGTGACGCCGTACCTCCTCGATCTCGATCCACTGGGCTGCGGTCTGGGCGTGATCCTTGGCGCCGATGAAGGCCGGGGTCTCACGTGGGACCAGATCAGTGCCGGCGTCGGGCGGATCCCCGCGCTGTCGTTGCAGGCCACCGTGGCCGTTGTTGAGGGCATCGGCCTGCTGGGCTGGGACGACAGCGCCCAGACGACCCTGCCCGCGGGGGTGACAGGGGCAGTGGTGGACACCGCGCGGCTGTGCGCGCCCATCACGGTCGTGGATCTGGGGCGGGCGGTCACGGAACCTCAGCAGGAGGCGCTCGCGCGCTGCGACCGGGTGCTGCTGATCGTGCCCGCGGACGTCCGGTCCGTCCACGCCGGGCGGCGCATGACCAAGCGGCAGGGCCTATCGATGTGCGAAGTGGTGGTCCGTGGCCCGAACCCGGGCGGGCTGGTCGCCGAGGACGTCGGGCAGGCCCTGGGGTTGCCTGTCCTCGCGGCGGTCGGCGCCGACCGGCAGCTCGACCGCCGAATGGAACGCGGCGAGCCCCCCGGGGCCCGCGCCCGCAGCCCTTTGGGCCGGGTCGGCGACGGGCTGCTGCGGGAGATCCTGGCATGAAGGAGGAGTTCGTTGACCGGGTCCGTCGCCGGCTCGCCGCCGCCGGTGCGGCTGCCACGCCCGTCAGCGTGACCACAGCCCTGCGCGACGAGGGCCTCGTGCTGCCCGAAGCCACCATCGTCGATGTGGTCAACGCCCTGCGCACCGAGATCTCCGGGCTGGGTGTGCTGGAGCCACTGGTGGCCCTGCCCGGGGTCACCGACGTCCTGGTGAACGGCCCCGATCAGGTGTGGATCGACGACGGTCAGGGCTTACGCAAGACCGATGTGCGCTTCGGCAATGAAGGGTCGGTGCGACGCCTGGCCCAGCGGCTCGCCAGTACGGCCGGGCGGCGCCTGGATGACAGTTCGCCTTTCGTGGACGCCCGCCTGCCCGAGGGCATCAGGCTGCATGCCATCCTTCCCCCGATCAGCCCGCAGGGGACCTGCATCTCCCTGCGAATACCGCGCAGACAGGTCTTCTCGCTGCCCGATCTGGTGCGCGTCGGAATGGTGCCAGCCGACGCGCTGCCCATCCTGGCCACGCTCATGGAGCGGCGCCGGGCCTTCCTGGTCAGCGGAGGCACCGGAACCGGCAAAACAACCATCTTGAACTCCTTGCTGTCGGCTGTCGGTCCCCACGAGCGGATTGTCATCGTCGAGGACTCGGCCGAGCTGAGCCCTGCGCATCCACACGTGGTGCGCCTCGAGGCGCGTCCGCCGAACAGCGAGGGCACGGGCCAGATCACCATGCGCGACCTCGTCCGGCAAGCGCTGCGCATGCGGCCCGACCGGGTCGTGGTCGGAGAGGTCCGGGGTGGGGAGGTGGTGGACCTACTCGCCGCATTGAACACCGGCCACGAGGGTGGCTGCGGAACAGTGCACGCCAACAGCGCCGCGGACATCCCCGCCCGGTTGGAGTCGCTGGCACTGCCCGCCGGGTTGAACCGCGATGGACTGCATGCGCAGGTGGCCGCGGGGTTACACGCGGTGGTGCATGTGACGCGAGGCGCCGACGGCTCCCGGCGAGTGGCCGGTGTGGCTGTCATGGAACGGGTGGAGGGGCTGGTCCGCACGGTGCCCGCGGTGGTGTTCCGCGGTGACGCGGTCATCGCGGGCCCCGGGCGGGACCGATTGTGATCGCCTGGCTCCTCCTACTGGTCGGCGCAGTCCTTCTCAATCCCGCGACAGTGCGCAACCGTCTGCGCCAGGATCCATGGCGTCTGCCGCGCAGAGGAAACCGGCAGGCAGTCCGCACGCCGGAGGCGATCGAGGAGATGCTCAGCGCATTCCGCGACGAGCTCCTCGCAGGTGCGGCGCTGCGGTCCGCGTTCGAGCGCGCCGCCGAGGTAGCCGGAGGTCGGGTCTGCCCCGAGGCGCTGGCGGTGTGCCGGATGGGAGGACAGGTCCCCCCGGCGCTGCGGTCCGACGCCGACGGGGACCCCCTGATCCTCTCTCTGGCGGCTCTGTGGCAGGTGTGCGAAGGCTCGGGTGGTGCGCTGGCTGCGGCCCTGGACCGCCTGGTCCTGGGCGCGCGGCAGGCGGCGCGGGTCCGCCTGGAGGTGACGGCGCAGTTGGCCGGACCGCGTGCCACTATGCGAATCCTGGCTCTGCTGCCTCTGATCGGTCTAGGCATGGGCCTGCTGATGGGCGCCGATCCGCTGGGCTTCCTGCTGGGGTCGGTGTGGGGATGGCTCTGCCTGGTTGGCGCGGCGACTCTGGAGGTGGCGGGCGTCTTCTGGGTGCGCGCGCTGGTCCGCCGGATCGAGGCGCAGATATGACGGTCGGACTGCTGCTGCTGGCAGTCGGAGTGTGGCTCATGTGGCCGGCGCCGAGTCGCGGCCGGCTGTCGACGTCGCCAACCGGCCGACCCAGTCACACACGCGATCTTGCGGCGGGCGTGCTCGGCCTGGGTGTCGCGGTGCTGGTATCCGGGTTCTGGGGGATCTGCCTCGGGCTGGGTGTGGGATTCGCCGCCCGCTGGGGACTGCACCGCATCGGACCCGACCAGAAGCCGGTACGGGAGGCGCTGGCCCGGCAAGCCCCGGATGCCGTGGACTGCCTGGCGTCGTGCCTGGCAGCTGGTGCACCGCTGTGGTCGGCGATGCCCGTGGTGGCCACAGCGTTCGGTGATCCGATCGGCGGTATGTGGCGGCGGGCGGGAGACCGGCACGCCTTGGGCTCACCCCCGGATGAGGTGTTCGCAGAGTGGTTGGAGGAGCCGCTGCTCGCGCCTGTCGGACGGCTACTGGTCCGGGCGTCGGAGTCCGGTGGCGCGCTGTCGACGTCGCTGGTCGCCTGCGCGCAGCGCATGCGCGATGAGCGCGCCGGCGCCCTGGAGTCCCGCGCCAAGGCAGTCGGGGTGAAGGCCGTGTTGCCTTTGGGAGCGTGTTTCCTTCCGGCCTTCATCCTGCTGGCGGTGGTGCCGGTCATCGCTTCGCTCGTGTTCGGTCTGTTCGGCAGCCCGTAGTTCGGTGGGGGCCGTGTGGACAACACGATTGGCCTTCCCCAGATCGTTGCGCGCATCGTCCGAGGTCGCCTTCGGGGGGCAACGTGGGTCTCGCCGCCGGTCGGCGGCACACGTCACACCAAGGAGGTTGGTATGCGAAACATCATCCGGCGAATTCGGTCAGAGGATGGCATGTCCACTGCGGAGTACGCCATCGGGACCGTCGCCGCCTGCGGATTGGGGGGAATCCTCGTGGAGATCCTTACGTCCGACACGATGCAGACGACGCTCACCGAGATGATCAAGAGTGCGCTGTCCAGCGCGACGTGAGCGAAGAGTCCTTCGTGGGCGCTGGCGGTGGTGCGGTCAGGCCGCACCACCGCCTGCGTGCCTCGGACGGCATGGTGACCGCGGAGTTCGCGCTGGGACTGCTCGCGGTCGTGCCGGTGATGGTCAGCGTCATCCTGCTGCTGGCGGCAGCGTCCACCCAGATCAAGATCACTGAGGGGGCCCGGACGGCCGCCCGGATGCTCGCTCGGGGCGACTCGGAGGTAGCCGCTCGGGAAGCTGTGCACGCGATGGTTCCGCAGGCGAACCTGGACGTGGCGCAGCGGGGGGACGACGTCGTCGTCGATGTTCGCCAGACGTTCCGGCCCGCCAGCCTGCTCCCCGCCTTCACGCTCCACGGCACGGCGGTGACCCCGGTTGAGGGGGCGGATGATGGAGCGTGAGCGGGGATCGGCCTCGGTCGTAATGGTGGCGGTGCTCACCATCGTGCTGGTGGTTGCAGGGGCTGTCGCCATGGTGGGGCGGGTCGCCAACCTGCGGGCGCAGGTCAGCGGTGCTGCGGACCTGGCAGCCTTGGCGGGTGCCCGCGCTGGTGACTGCGGGAATGCTCGCCGGGTCGCTGAGGCCAACCACACGGAGTTGATGTCTTGCCGGATGGACGGCCTGGATGTGATCGTCCAGGTGACTGCTGAGCGTGGGGTGCTTCCGTATCTCTTGGTGCGGTCCTCGGCCCGAGCGGGTCCACCCTGATCGGTCACCGGGGTCGGGGCGCCGATTTACCTACGGGCTTCCCCGCCGTGGGTGTGGCAAAGTGGCGCCCAGCGAAGGAGGGAAGCATGCACCTTCAGGTCAGTACAAGCACCGTGGAATCGGCGACTGTCGTGGCTGCCACCGGCGAACTCGACTTGCACACCGCGCCCGATCTGGATCGGGCACTCAAACAGGCGACCCAGGATCAGGCCAGCCTGCTGGTGGTGGATCTCAGCGGTGTGGACTTCATGGACTCGACCGGGTTGTCCACCATCGTGGCGGCGGTGGCTGCAGCGCGGGGCTACGGCGGAAAGATCGCGGTGGTGGCCACCAGTGCGAAGATCATGAAGGTCTTCACGCTCACCGGCGTGGATCAGCAGGTGAGGATCTGCAGCAGTCTGAACGAGGCCAGCGCGTCATGAGCACGAGCACGTTGCGCATCCCGGTCCAGACCGAGCAGGTCCGGGTCGCCCGACTGGTGGCGGGCAGCGCAGCGCGCCGAGCAGGGGTGGTCGAGGATGACGTGGAGGACGTCCGCCTCGCAGTGGGGGAGGCGGTCGGGCGCGCGGTGGTCCGTCACCTGCACTCACAGGTCAGCGATCCCGTGGTGATCGAGTTCGTCGGAGCGGCCGAGTCCTTCACGGTCGTGGTGCGCGACCGGGCTGACGACGCCCTGCCGGACAACGAGTTCACCATGGCGGTCATCACGGGGCTGGCACCAGAATCGGTGCTGGCCGAGCACACGGTGAGTCTGACCTGGTACCTCTAGCCCGGGTGCGGTATCGGTCGTGATCTGCAGGGATGCGTACCGAATCCGTGGGGCCGGCCAGTCTGCACGGCGGATCACCGACGATGCACGACCTGGTGATCTTTAGTGACGTGCCGCCGGGCGAACGGCTGTGGCGCACACGAGATGTGACACACCGTAAGGCAGGTCAGGACCCATTGTTAGCCGTGGGTAAACTCGCGTCATCATGTCCGGTCCTGGGAGGGTCCGGCGCCGTCTGCACCGTGCGCGATGTCGCCGGTGCAGTGACCCGAGGGAGTAACACACATGTCCGTGAGCACTGTCGCCGCAAGCGCAGTGACCTTGACGGGCGGCAACTACACCACAGTCATCGTTGTAGCGCTGATCGCGTTGCTGGCGCTGGTTGTGGCTGGGTTGCTGGTCCGTGAGGTACTGGCCTTCAGTGAAGGCACCGAGAAGATGCAGGAGATCGCCGGCGCGATCCAGGAGGGTGCGTCGGCGTATCTGAGCCGGCAGTTCAAGACTCTGAGCGTCTTCGCCGTCGTCGTCTTCTTCATCTTGTTCCTCTTGCCGGCTGAGACCACCAACGAAAGGATCGGCCGCTCCATCTTCTTCCTGGTCGGGGCCGTATTCTCCGCCGTGACCGGTTACGTGGGCATGTGGCTGGCAGTACGGGCCAATGTACGGGTTGCCGCTGCTGCCCGGGAGGGTGCCGGTAGCGAGACGAAGGCCATGCGCATCGCCTTCCGCACCGGTGGTGTGGCTGGCATGTTCACCGTAGGCCTCGGCCTGTTCGGCGCGGCGGTCGTGGTGCTGGTCTACAAGGGCGAAGCGCCCAAGGTTCTGGAAGGCTTCGGCTTCGGCGCTGCATTGCTCGCCATGTTCATGCGAGTCGGTGGCGGAATCTTCACCAAGGCCGCTGACGTCGGTGCCGACCTGGTCGGCAAGGTCGAGCAGGGCATCCCTGAGGATGACCCCCGCAACGCCGCCACCATCGCCGACAACGTGGGCGACAACGTAGGCGACTGCGCAGGCATGGCTGCGGACCTTTTCGAGTCCTACGCTGTGACCCTGGTGGCCGCGCTGATCCTGGGTCAGGCAGCGCTGGGCAGCCTCGGGCTGGTGATCCCGCTGGTCATTCCGGCCATCGGTGTCATCACGGCGATCATCGGCATCTTCGCGGTGTCCCCACGGCCGTCGGACCGCTCGCCCATGAGCGCCATCAACCGTGGCTTCTTCATCTCGGCGATCTTCTCCGCCGTGCTCGTGGCTGTGGCCGCCTTCGTCTGGCTGCCCGACCGCATTGTGAAGCTGAGCGACTTCTCGCTGGTCCGCGACCGGATCTCGCTGGACGTCGTGACCCTGGAGTCCTTCAACCCGCGCATCCTGGTGATCGCGGCCGTGCTCATCGGCATCATCCTGGCCGCTGCTATCCAGCAGTTGACGGGCTACTTCACCGAGACCAACCGCAAGCCGGTCGATGATGTGGCGCGTACGTCACTGACCGGCCCCGCGACCGTCATCCTGTCCGGGATCTCGCTGGGCCTGGAGTCTGCGGTGTACTCGGCGCTGCTCATCGGTGCCGCCGTTTACGGCGCATTCCTGCTGGGCGCCGGTTCGATCACCCTGAGCCTGTTCGCGGTGGCGTTGGCCGGTACCGGTCTGCTCACCACGGTCGGCGTCATCGTCGCCATGGACACCTTCGGGCCGGTCTCCGATAACGCCCAGGGCATCGCGGAGATGTCGGGGGATGTCACCGGCGAGGGAGCGCAGGTGCTCACCAGCCTCGACGCGGTGGGTAACACCACGAAGGCGATCACCAAGGGCATTGCGATCGCAACCGCTGTGCTGGCGGCCACCGCCCTGTTCGGGTCCTTCCGCGACGCGGTGACCCAGGCGACGGCGCAGGCAGGGGACGCCCTGCAGGGTCTTGGTGTGCAGGATGCCAGTCAGTACCTGGGCATCCTGGATGTGTCGAACCCGCGCAACCTGGTCGGCCTGCTGATCGGCGCCGCTGTGGTGTTCCTGTTCTCCGGACTGGCGATCAACGCGGTGGCTCGCGCTGCTGGTGCGATCATCTTCGAGGTGCGCCGGCAGTTCCGGGAGCACCCTGGAATCATGGAGGGGACCGAGAAGCCGGAGTACGGCAAGGTCGTCGACATCTGTACCCGGGACTCCCTGCGCGAACTGAGCACGCCTGGGCTGCTGGCCATCCTGACCCCCATCGCTGTGGGCTTCGGCCTGGGTGTGGGAGCCCTCGGCTCGTTCCTGGCCGGAACCATCGCTACCGGCACGCTGATGGCAGTGTTCCTGTCCAACTCCGGTGGGGCCTGGGACAACGCCAAGAAGTTCGTGGAGGACGGCAACTTCGGCGGTAAGGGTTCGCAGGCCCACGAAGCGACCGTCATCGGTGACACCGTCGGTGACCCCTTCAAGGACACCGCTGGCCCGGCCATCAACCCGTTGATCAAGGTGATGAACCTGGTCGCGCTGCTGATCGCTCCGGCCGTCGTGTCGCTGTCGTTGGGTGGCGACCGCGCCTTGTCGCTGGCCATCGCGCTGGCTGCACTGGCCATCGTGGTCGGTGCTGTGATCGTCAGCAAGCGCCGGCCCATCGCGGTGAGTGCTGAAGAGATCGCGAGCGCCGAGAAGTAGGGCTTCGTGGAAACCCCCCGCACTCATCGTGGTGCGGGGGGTTTCGCTTGTCTGGACCTGCTTGCGTGCAGGGCATCGTGGAAGACTCACGCCTATGAGTGTCGCCATCGTCACCTGCCGCTCCCTGCCCGAACTGGACCCTGATGAGGACCTGCTGATGTCGGCACTGGCCGACGGCGGGCTCACAGCATCGCTGGTGGCCTGGGACGACCCCGCCGTGGCGTGGTCGGACTACGAGATCGCCGTGTTGCGTTCGGCGTGGAACTACATCGAGAACCTCGACGTGTTCCTCGACTGGGCGGTGACAGCAGCAGCCCAGACCCATCTGTTCAACCCCGTGGAAGTGGTGCAGTGGAACACCCACAAGGGGTATCTACGGGATCTGGCCAAACGGGGAGTGCCCGTGGTGCCGACCGCGTGGCTGGGGGTGGGCGAGGAGCTGGACCTGGCTGACATCATGGCCGATCGGGGCTGGCACGACGTCGTCGCCAAACCGGTCGTCGGCGCGGGATCCTTCTTGACCGACCGCATCACCGACCCGACGTCACCGTCGGCGCGCGCCTTCTGGAGTGAGCTGTGCACCGACCGCGAGGTCATGGTCCAGCCATATCTGGCCAGCGTCGAGGCCTACGGCGAGCGCTCGCTGATCTGGATCGACGGTGAGCTCACCCACGCCGTGCGCAAGAGTCCCCGGCTCGGTGATGCCGATGAGAGCGTCAGCGATGCATTGCCCATCGCGCATGCCGAACGTGAACTGGCAGAGGCGGTCATCGCGGATATCCCGCAGTCCCTGCTCTATGCCCGCATCGACCTGATCCGCGACGACCACGATCAGCCGTTGCTGGCCGAACTGGAACTGGTGGAACCATCGCTGTTCCTCAAACAGGAACCGGCAGCGCTGCGCAGGCTGGTGCGCGGCATCGCTGCCCGGCTGTAGGAGGCGGTCCCCAAAACCGGACAGGCGTCGACTCGAGCCGCGATACTGGGCCGCATGGCGCAGCGACTCTCAGGAACCCAGCGGTTCGGGTACGCTTTCGGTTCCTTCGGAACGGGGGGATTCGCCACCGTCCCCGGCCTTGTGCTGCTGTTCTACCTGACCGATGTGCTGGGAGTGGCTGCTGTGGTCGCCAGCCTCGTGGTGTTCGTACCGAAGGCGTGGGATGTTCTCATCGCGCCCGTCGTGGGCGGTGTGTCGGACAAGACGATGGTGCGCACCGGGTCCCGCGCCAAGTGGCTGCTTATCGGCGGCCTGATCATCGGACCGATGTTCGCCCTGACCTTCAGTGCCCCCCAGGCACTGCAGGGCAACGCCGCGGCGTTGTGGGTAGGCGTGTTCTTCCTCTTCGCGATCACCGGATTCGCCACATTCCAGGTGACCTACCTGGCCCTGCCCGCGGAGTTCACCGACGACTACCGCGAACGTACGCGGATCATGAGCCTGCGCATCATCTTCCTGACGTTGTCCATCCTGCTGTTCGGCGCGGGGGCTCCTGTGCTCGTGAACGCGTTCGGCAGCGGCCGCACCGGCTACGCGGGGATGGGCGTCGTCGTCGGCGTGCTGCTGGTCATCTCGACTGTTGTGTGCTGGGCCATCCTGCGCCGCACGAAGTCCTACTCCGCGGCTGACAGTGAACCGACGATGACCGAACGGGTGGCTGCGGTGCGGCAGAACCGCTGGTTCGCGCTGCTCCTGACCACTTTCGTCCTGCAGGCACTGGCCACCGGGGCGATGCTGGCGGCGGTCCCTTACCTGGCGACGTACATTCTGGGCGGTGGTGAGCTGCAGCAGACGCTGCTGTTCGTGTGCCTGGTCGGGCCCGCGATCGTGGTGATGCCGCTGTGGTCGCTGGTCGCTCGCAGGTCCGGCAAGCAACGGGGCTTTGCGCTGGCCAGTGGTGTCTTCGTGATCGCGGCGATCGGACTGTTCTTCTCCCGCTCCTTGCCCGACGCGGCGGTCTACCTGTTGGTGGGTCTGGTGGGGGTGGCATACGCGGGGATGCAGATGTTCCCGCTGGCCATGCTGCCCGACACCGTGGCCGCCGATGCCGCGGCCCACGGTCGGCAGCGGGCCGGTGTCTTCACGGGGGTATGGGCGGCGGCTGAGACGGTGGCCTTCGCCCTCGGCCCGGCGATCGTGGGCCTGATTCTGGCGGCGACCGGTTTCATCTCCAGTTCCGGTGACGAAACCGTCACGCAACCGACCAGCGCCCTGACCGGCATTGTCGTGGCCTTCGGCGCCTTTCCCGCCGTGATGTTGCTGCTGAGTCTGCCGACCCTGTTCAAGTACGACCTGACCGAAGCCCGGCTCGATGACCTGCGAGGTGCTCATGCTGAATGACAACGGACTGACCGCCGAAGCGATCCTGACTCAACTCGAGGAGCTGCGCGCGCAGGACTTGGACTACACCAAAGCGACCAGCTACCACTTCGAGTCCGGCAACCCGGAACTGCGGGAGGTGGCTCTGGCCGCTTCGGCCACCGCCTGGGGCCGCAACGGTCTGGACCCGACGGCGTTCCCGAGCATCGCGGCCATCGAGAACGACCTGGTGGGCTGGGCGCTGGACCTGCACGGCGGCGGCCCGCAGGCGGTGGGGACGGTGACCAGCGGTGGGACGGAGAGTTGCATGCTGGCCGTGCTCGGGGCACGCGAACGCTACCGCGCGCGCGGCGGGACCGGCACCCCGACGATGCTGCTGCCCGTCACCGCCCATTCCGCCTTCCGCAAAGGCGCGTGGCTGTTCGGCGTCGAGGTCATCGACATCCCCATGGACGCTCACTTCAAAGCCGATGCGCAGGCGATGATCGCGGCCATGGACGACCGCACGGCCCTGGTGGTCGTGTCCGCTCCCAGCTACGCCCATGGCGTCATCGACCCGGTCGCGGAGGTGGCCGCGGCCGCGGCCGAGCGCGACATCCTGTGCCACCTGGACTTGTGTATCGGCGGCTGGGCGCTGCCCTTCATCGTGGATCCGCCGGTGGACATGAGTATCCCGGGCGTGACCTCGGCGTCGATGGATCTGCACAAGTACGGGTACGCCCCCAAAGGGGTGTCCATTCTGCTCAACGCCACCGCTGAACTGCGCGAGTACCAGTTCTTCGCCGATGCGTCCTGGCCCGGCTATCCCCTGATCAACAACACATTGTTGTCGAGCCGTTCCGTGGCGCCGGCGGCCGCGGCGTGGGCAGTGCTGAAGCTGCTGGGCGTGTCGGGCCTGCGGGACCTGGCGATGCGCGCGCGTCGGGGCGCGCTCACGATCGCGCAGGGCGTGGCCGACATCTCAGGTCTGCGGTTGGTGACGCAGCCCGAAGCGACGTTGGTCTGTATCGGCGACACAGGTGAGCCCGACGGTCCCGATGTCCGGATCGTGGCCGATGCCGCCCATCATCTGGGGTGGACGCTGCAGGTGCAGCCCTCCCGCTGCGGTGGGCCCACGAACATTCACATCACCGTGTCCGCCGGCATCGGGGATCGCGCGCAGGAGTTGCTGGGCGTGCTGCGGGCCGCCACCGAACTGGCGACCGGACGCGGTCGTGCCGACGTCGACCCCGGTCTGGCCGCCGCCGCTGCCACCATCGATCCTGCGGCTCTGGACGCCGCATCGGTGGATGGCATGCTGCAGTTGGCCGGGTTCAAGGGCGATGCCGGGGTATCGCTGCCGGATGACATGGCCGGCATCAACGCGCTGATGGAGGCGCTGCCGCCGCCGTTGGTCGAGGTGCTGTTGAAGGCTGTCTTCAGTGGGGTGTTCACGCCAACCCGGTGAGCGGGGATGGTTCGCGTCACTCGTGAACCGCAACCGCGCATCCTCCGCCGCCGGTGACTCTAAGCCTGCGGAGCGCGCTTTGGCAGCGCCTTGGCGATTGGGCGGTTGTTGCGGCGACACGCCCCGAGAAACCGCAAAGAGTGCCCATCTGCCGCACCCGCGGCACTTCGTCCGGCGCACGCCGCGCCTGCCATCCAGACCGCCGACACCGGGATCCGCTGCACTGGCGCAACCCACCCCCGCCGTCGTAGGGTGCCGATTCGTACCCCCATCATGGGGACGACCCCCGCTGGAAGGACACCATGCCCACCCAAACGCCCCGCCGTCTTGTGATCGTCGAGTCGCCCGCGAAGGCCAAGACGATCCAGGGATACCTTGGTGACGGCTATGAGGTGACGGCGTCCGTGGGCCACATCCGTGACCTGCCTGACAAGGCTGCGGACATCCCGGCGAAGTACAAGGCGGAACCGTGGTCGCGCTTGGGCGTGGACATCGAGCACGACTTCGCCCCCATCTATGTGGTGAACGCCGACAAACGATCGCGGGTCAAGGAACTCAAGGACAAACTGCGCGACGCCGACGAGTTGCTCCTGGCCACGGACGAGGACCGGGAGGGCGAGGCGATCGCCTGGCACCTCATGCAGGTCCTGCAGCCGAAGGTCCCGACCCGGCGCATGGTGTTTCACGAGATCACCCGCGAGGCCATTCAGCGCGCCCTAGAGGACACCCGGGAACTGGACAAGGACCTCGTCGACGCCCAAGAGACCCGCCGCATTCTCGACCGGCTCTATGGGTACGAGGTGTCGCCGGTGTTATGGAAGAAGGTCATGCCCCGGTTGTCTGCCGGTCGCGTGCAGTCCGTGGCGCTGCGGCTGGTCGTGGACCGGGAGCGCGACCGGATGCGGTTTGTCACTGCCTCTTACGCAGACATCGAAGCACTGCTGGACCCCGGCAACTTTTCAGCGACCCTGACGCACGTCGACGGCCAGCGGATCGCGCGCGGGGACTCGTTCAACGACCGCGGAGAACTTAAGAAGGCTGATCTGCGCCATCTGGACCTTGCCGCAGCGCAGGCTCTCGTCGATGGGCTGGGATCGACGATGACCGTGGACAGCGTCGAAGAGAAGCCGGGGACCCGTCGGCCGAGCCCCCCGTTCATGACCTCGACCCTGCAGCAGGAAGCCTCTCGCAAACTGCGCTGGGGAGGTCAGCGGACGATGCGGGTGGCACAGGGGTTGTACGAACGGGGCTTCATCACCTACATGCGTACCGACTCCACGACGCTCAGTGAGACGGCAATCAAGGCGGCGCGGGCGCAAGCCAGGGCCCTTTACGGCGACGACCATGTGTCTGCGCAGCCGCGCACCTACAACCGCAAAGTGAAGAATGCGCAGGAGGCGCATGAGGCGATCCGCCCGTCCGGGGACTCCTTTCGCACACCGGGCCAGGTGACCAGCCAGCTCAACGCCGACGAGGTCGCGTTGTACGACCTGATCTGGAAACGAACGGTCGCATCCCAGATGGCCGACGCGAAGATCGCGACCACGACGTTGCGGTTGGCGGCGACGACGACCGACGGGGTCGCCACCACCTTCTCCGCCAGCGGGACGGTCATCACCTTCCCCGGCTTCTTGGCCGCCTACGAGGAGAGCCGCGACGACGACGAGTCCGGCCAGCAACGCCGGCTGCCGCATCTCAGTGTGGGCGATGCCGTGCAGGTGCGGGCGCTCAACGCGGAGGACCACGCGACCAAACCCCCGGCCCGTTACACCGAGGCGACGCTGCTGAAGGCGTTGGAGGATCGAGGCATCGGCCGCCCGTCCACGTGGTCGGCCATCATCGGCACCCTGCTGGATCGCGGGTATGTGTTCAAGCGCGGCTCCGCATTGGTCCCGGCCTGGCTGGCGTTCGCGGTCGTTCGCCTGCTCGAGGATCACTTCTCCGCTCTCGTCGATTATGACTTCACCGCTCGCATGGAAGAGGTGCTGGACGTCGTGGCCCGCGGCGACGCCTCGCGCACGGCTGTGCTCGGCCGGTTCTACTACGGCGACACCGACCAGTTCGCGGGTCTGCATCCCATGATTGAACGGCTGCCCGAGATCGATCCCCGGCAGAATTCCTCCTTCCCGCTGGACTCCGACATCGTGCTGCGCGTAGGCAAGTTCGGCCCCTACTTGGAGCAGGGCGAAAAGCGGGCGAACGTGCCCGCCGACCTGCCTCCGGACGACCTGACCCTGGGCAAGGCCATCGAGCTGCTCAACGCGCCCAAGGACGAGCGGGTGCTGGGCAGCGACCCGGTCACCGGGCACGAGATCGTCACCAAGAACGGCCGTTTCGGGCCATACGTCACCGAGATCCTGCCGGCACTGCCCGAAGGTGCGAAGAAGCCGCGCAAGACGGTGAAGCCGCGCACCGCCAGCCTGTTCAAGGACATGGAGCCCACCGAGGTCACGCTCGAGGACGCCCTCAAGCTGCTGTCCCTGCCGCGTGAAGTCGGCAAACATCCGCAAGACAACGAGCCGATCCTCGCCCAGAACGGCCGGTACGGCCCCTACCTCACCCATGGCAAAGACACCCGATCCCTGCCCGACGAGGCGAGCATCTTCACGTGCACCGTGGAGCAGGCGCTGCAGTTGTTCGCCCAGCCCAAGACGCGGGGACGGCAGGCAGCAGATCCGGGCAAGGAGATCGGCAAAGATCCCATCAGCGGCAAACCGATCACGCTCAAGGAGGGCCGCTTCGGCCCCTACGTCACCGACGGTGAGACCAACGCCTCACTGCGAGTCGCTGATGATCCGTTGTCCATCACGGTCGAGCGGGCCAGTGACCTGATCAGCGAACGCCGCGCCAAGGGTCCCGCCCCGAAGAAGAAGGCCGCGCCGCGCAAGAAGGCGGCCGCCCGCAAGTAGCCGCTGCCTACCGGACAATCTCCACAGCCATGCATCCAGTCCGCCGAAGCCGTGAGAAGGTGACACAGTGAGTGGCTTGTTCGTGGCGTTCGAGGGGGTTGACCGGTCGGGGAAAACGACCCAACTGAGGTTGTTGGCTCAGCGGCTCGGTGAGAAACACGAAGTGATCGTGACCCGCGAACCTGGCGGCACGCCGGTGGCTGAGGCGATCCGTGTGCTGCTGCTGGCCGACGATGTCGAGATGAGCGCTCGGTGTGAGGCGCTGCTGTTCGCCGCCGCTCGCGCCGACCATGTCGAGCAGACCATCAGGCCCGCCCTTGATCGCGATGCCATCGTGCTCACCGATCGTTTCCTGGACTCGTCGCTGGCCTATCAAGGGGTGGCCCGCGGTCTCGGGGTGGATGAGGTGGAATCGGTGAATATGTGGGCCACCGAGGGCCTCCTGCCGGACGTGACGATCATGCTCGACCTGCCCGTGGGGACATCGGTGCAGCGTGAGGGCAACACCGATCGGATGGAGAACGAGGGACAGTTGTTCCAGGCCCGGGTGCGCCGGGGCCTCATGGATCTGGCGAACCGGAATCCGCAGCGTTACGCCGTGATCGACGCGTCGGGATCGATCGAGGATGTGGCCGAGCATGTCTGGGCGGCGATCCCAGAACAGTGGCGATGACCGTTTTTGCCTCCCTGGTGGGGCAGGAACATGTGGTTGACGTCCTGCAGGACGCCGTCGCTGATGCCGCCGCTGAACCAGCCGGACCCGCCATGACCCACGCGTGGCTGTTCATCGGCCCGCCCGGCTCGGGCAGGTCGAACGCCGCCATCGCGTTCGGTGCCGCACTGGCCTGTCCGCACGGTGGCTGTGGGACGTGTGAGGACTGCGTGGCGGTGCGCGCCGGCACCCATCCGGACGTGGAGGTCGTGCGTCCTGAGGGGCTGAGCTACAAGACGGAGGAGGCGCGCGCGCTCGTCGCCAGGGCGGACATGGCGCCGAGTCGCGGACGCTGGCACGTGATCGTGATGGAGGATGCTGACCGGCTCACCGAATCCGCCAACAACGTCCTGCTCAAGAGCATCGAAGAGCCCGCCAGCCGCACGGTCTGGCTGTTGTGCGCACCGAGTGTGGAAGATCTGCTGCCGACGGTACGGTCGCGCTGCCAGGTGGTGGGGCTGCGCACCCCGGCTCCGGAAGCGGTGGCTGGCTTCCTGGAGGGCCAAGGGGTGGATGCGGGGACAGCCGCGTTCGCGGCGAGGGCCTCGATGGGTCACATCGGTCGCGCCAAGGCGCTGTCGACCATTGAGAGTGTGCGCAACCGCCGCCACGACGTGCTGGTCATGGTGCGCGACCTGTCCGATCTCGCCAGTTGTATGGCAGCGGCGGGCAACATTGTCGCGGCGGCCAAGGCCGATGCTGAGGCGCTGCTCACCGACCGCGAGGAGATCGAGCGCGCTGACATGATGCTTGCCCTCGGGTCGGGCGCCGAAGGTAAGGGCGTCAAGCGGGTCACCAAGGCCGCGATGAAGGACCTCGAGGATCGGCAGACCGCGAGGCGCAACCGAGCCGTGCGTGACGAACTCGACCGCGTGCTCGTCGATCTGCTGGCCTGGTTCCGCGATGTCCTGGTGCTGCAGCAGGAGGCGCCGGTCGACTTGGTCAACGAGGAGATGCGTGGCGACCTGGCCCGGATGGCCGATGAGAGCAGCTCCGCGGACACCATGGCGCGTTTCACGGCGATCCGCGATGCCCGCGCGGCGCTCGGGATGAACGTGGCACCACAGCTGGCTATGGAGGCCATGGTCGTGAAGTTGCGGGCCCCGGGCCTGGCCGGCCACGCCCGCTGACGCAGGGCGTCCCTGTCCGTGCAGCAGACGAACCGCGCTCGCCCCGGCACAATGACCCCCATGACCAAACCCCGCATCAGTCCCGTGAAGTGGCAGCCGCCCGGCCCGGCTGGCAAGCCCCCGGCGTCGAACCTGCCCGACCTGACGATCGTGCCGGTGCCCGGCAGCGGGCCCGAGGATGCCTTGTTCGTCGGCGATGATCTGGTGACCGGGTTGGATGACGGCCGGATCGTCGCCCTGAGCGAGGATGGCTGGCAGATCGAGGTCCTTGCAGACACCGGTGGCCGGCCTTTGGGGATCGAGGCACACCCGGACGGGTTGCTGATCTGCGATGCGCAGAAGGGTCTACTGCTCCTGCAGGATGGCCATCTCGAGACGCTGGTGGGCAAGGGTGAGCACGGT
>JAKOZM010000569.1 GCA_029779995.1 Actinomycetes bacterium | reverse complement strand
TCGACCTGCGCACCGGCGAGCCGTCTGGCCCTCCGGCGTTCGAACCCATAGCAACCTACCCCGTACACATTGAAGGCCACGGCGACGACGCAGTAGTGCTCGTCGCGATTCCTGAGGAGGCACGATGAGCGAACTGATTATCAAGGACCTGCACGTCGAAGTGGACGCCGACACCGGTGCCAAGGAGATCCTGCGCGGCGTGGATCTGTCCGTGGCCAGCGGTCAGACCCACGCCATCATGGGGCCCAACGGATCAGGTAAGTCCACGCTGGCGTATGCCCTGGCTGGACACCCGGCCTACACGATCACCGGTGGGACCGTCACCATGGACGGCCAAGACCTGCTGGACATGAGCGTGGATGAGCGGGCCCGGGCCGGGCTGTTCCTGGCGATGCAGTACCCCGTGGAGGTACCGGGGGTCTCGGTGTCCAACTTCCTGCGCAGCTCGGTCACCGCGGTGCGCGGGCAGGCGCCGGCGCTGCGGCACTGGCTCAAGGAGATGCGCGGCGCGATGGCCGCCCTGAACGTGGACCCGGCCTTCGCCGAGCGCAACGTCAACGAGGGGTTCTCCGGTGGTGAGCGCAAACGCCACGAGATCCTGCAGATGGAACTACTGCAGCCAAAATTCGCGGTGCTCGACGAGACTGACTCCGGTCTGGACGTGGACGCCCTCAAGGTGGTCTCGGAAGGCGTCAACCGGGTGCGCGCCGGGGGAGTGGTCGGCGTTGTCCTGATCACCCACACGACCCGTCTGCTGCGCCAGATCCCGGTCGAGTACGTACACGTCATGTGGCAGGGTCGCATCGTCGCCGAGGGCGGCCCGGAACTGGCCGACGAGATCGAGGCTAACGGCTACGAGCAGTACACCGCGGCAGGTGCAGTGGGATGACACTGGACGTCGAGGCCGTGCGCAAGGATTTCCCGATCCTTGCACGCACGGTCCGCGATGACCGCCGGTTGGTGTACCTGGACTCCGGAGCGACCTCGCAGAAGCCACGGCAGGTGATGGAGGCCGAACGCGACTTCTATGAGCAGCACAACGCGGCCGTGCACCGCGGTGCCCACCAGCTCGCCGAGGAGGCCACCGACGACTTCGAGCGGGCCAGGACCCACATCGCGGCTTTCGTCGGCGGGCAGCCGGGGGAGATCGTGTTCACCCGTAACGCGACGGAGGCGCTGAACCTGGTCGCCTACGCGTTCATGAATGCGACCCTCGATGGCGGTCCGGCTCGTTTCGTGCTGGAACCGGGCGACGAGATCCTGATCACCGAGATGGAACACCACGCCAATCTGGTGCCGTGGCAGCAGGTGGCGCGGCGCACCGGCGCGACCCTGCGCTGGTTCGGTGTGAGCGATGAAGGTCGCCTCGATATCGACCCCAGCCTGATCAGTGAACGCACCAAGGTGGTGGCACTGACCCATCAGTCCAACGTGCTCGGCACGATCAACCCGGTCGCCGAGGTCGCTCGACTCGCACACGCCGTGGGCGCGCTGGTGGTCGTGGATGCCTGCCAGTCCGTGCCCCACATGCCCGTGGATGTCACGGCGTTGGACGCCGACTTCATCGCCTTCAGCGGACACAAGATGTTGGGCCCCACCGGTGTGGGCTGTCTGTGGGGCCGTGCCGAACTGCTCAGGGAGATGCCGCCGATGTTGACGGGCGGATCGATGATCGAACAGGTATTCATGGACCGCTCGACCTTCGCCGCCCCGCCGCAGCGGTTCGAGGCCGGGGTGCCCAACATCGCGCAGGCAGTGGGCCTCGGCGCCGCGTGTGACTACCTCACGGGGATCGGTCTGCCGGCGATCCACGACCATGAGGCCCGTTTGACCGACCTCGCCCTGGCTGGCCTGGGCGACCTGCCCGGCATCCGGATCATCGGCCCCACGGACGGGATCGACCGCGGTGGGGCAGTGTCCTTCGTGGCCGACGGCATTCACGCCCACGACCTCGGACAGGTACTCGATGATTCCGGGGTGGCTGTGCGCGTCGGCCATCACTGCGCCTGGCCGCTGCACCGGCGGTTCGGGGTGCCGGCGACGACCCGCGCCACGTTCTACTTGTACAACGATGAGACGGATGTCGACGCGCTCGTCGACGCCACGAAACGGGCGTTGGAGTTCTTCGGATGAACCTCGAGAGTCTCTACCAGGAGATCATCCTGGACCATTACCGCAATCCCCGGGGCAAGGGTCTGCGCGAACCCTTCGGTGCGCAGGTGCACCACGTCAATCCGACCTGCGGGGATGAGATCACGCTGCGCGTGGATGTCGCTGAGGGGGTGGTCGCTGACATCTCCTACGACGGGATGGGCTGCTCGATCTCGCAGGCATCGGCCTCGGTGATGTACGAGGACCTGGTGGGCAGGCCCCTGGACCAGGTGTGGCCGGTGGTCGATGCCTTCCAAGAACTGATCAGCAGCCGTGGGAAGGCCGACCCAGATGAGGATGTTCTCGGGGACGGGATCGCCTTCGCCGGCGTCGCCGCCTACCCGGCACGGGTCAAGTGCGCGCTGCTCAGCTGGATGGCTTTCAAGGACGCGACCTTACAAGCATTGGGAAAGGACTTCGCATGAGTGTGACTGTTGACGAGTTGACCGAGCGGATGCGTGACGTGGTGGACCCCGAACTCGGGATCAACGTCGTGGACCTCGGGTTGGTGTACGGGGTCCACGTCGACGACGACGAGATCGCCACGATCGACATGACGCTGACCTCGGCGGCCTGCCCGCTGACCGACGAGATCGAGGATCAGACCCGCGTGGCCCTGTCCGAGGTGGTCCGGGACTTTCGGATCAACTGGGTGTGGATGCCGCCGTGGGGTCCGGACAAGATCACTGACGAGGGCCGCGAAATGCTGCGCGCACTGGGTTTCAACGTCTGAGCGGGGACACCGGGCAGGTGGAACTGGACGCCGGCCCACATAGGGTTGAACCGTGATCCAGGCCACCGACATCGAGTTGCGCGCCGGTGCCCGTCTGCTGCTGGAGGCAGTGAACCTGCGCATCGGGCCGGGGGATCGGGTTGGGTTGGTCGGCCGTAACGGCGCCGGTAAGACCACCCTGATGAAGGTGCTGGCCGGTATCTCCACTCCCGCGCACGGAACAGTCACCAGGGCCGAGGTCGGTTACCTGCCACAGGATCCAGCCGCTGCTGATGGTGAGCAGTCGGCACTGGCGCGGATCATGAGCGCCCGCGGCCTCGACGAGGCCGTGATGCGTATGCGCAAGCAGGCCAAACGCATGGAGGACCCGAAGCTGCGCGATCAGGCCATGCGCCGGTATGCCAGCGCCGAGGCGGAGTTCCTCGCGCAGGGGGGATACGCCGCTGAGGCGCAGGCGCTGGCCGTGGCCGATGGACTCGGCCTGTCCCAGGAGCAGCTGCAGCGTGAGATCGCCACCTTGTCCGGTGGGCAGCGGCGCCGTGTGGAACTGGCCCGCATCCTGTTCTCCGGCGAGGGCGTCCTGCTGCTCGATGAGCCCACCAACCACCTCGACGCTGACTCGATCACCTGGCTGCGCTCCTTCCTGCGCACATACTCAGCCGGCGTGATGATCATCAGCCACGATGTGGATCTACTGCGGGACGTCGTCAACCGGGTGGCCCACCTGGACGCGACCCGATGCACTCTGGATCAGTACGCCATGGGCTGGGACGCCTACCAGAAGCAGGTGGAGGTCGACGCCCGGCGGCGCAAGCGGGAGACGGCCAACGCCACCAAACAGGCCGAGGCGCTGCGTCATCAGGCCGAACGCATGCGCGCCAAGGCGACCAAGGCCAGGCAGGCGCAGACGATGCTGCGCCGCGCCGACGCCCTTCTGCACAGTGTCGAGCCGGAACGCCAGCACGAGCGCACCGCTGCCCTGCGCTTCCCCACCCCGCAGTCGTGTGGGCGAGTACCCCTGTCGGCGCTTGGCCTGTCGAAGTCGTACGGGTCCCAGGAGGTGTTCATGGATGTCGATCTGGCCATCGACCGTGGCGCCCGGGTGGTGGTCCTCGGTCTCAACGGGGCGGGCAAGACGACACTGCTGCGCATGCTGGCCCGCGAGCTCACACCGGACACCGGTGAGGTGGTCGACGGTCACGGTCTGGTCAGCGGCTATTACGCCCAGGAACACGAGACCCTGGATCCGCAGCGCAGCGTCCTGGAGAACCTTCTGCAGCAGGCGCCCGCGCTCAGCGAGGGCGAGGCCCGCGGTGTCCTCGGGCGCTTCCTCTTCAGCGGCGACACCGTGTTCCAGCCGGCCGGCACACTCTCCGGCGGTGAGAAGACGCGTTTGGCGCTGGCGTGCCTGGTCGTGTCCGGCGCCAACGTGCTGCTGCTCGACGAGCCGACGAACAACCTGGACCCGGCCTCCCGTGCCGAGATCCTGGAAGCCCTGCGGGAGTACGAGGGTGCAGTTGT
>JAKOZM010000151.1 GCA_029779995.1 Actinomycetes bacterium | reverse complement strand
CCGTCACCCGAACGAGCAACCTGGGAGGGTTCTTTTGACATCGAAGTGGGTGGCCACGGCCACCGTCATTGTGATCGCGGGGCTCATCCCGGCGGCCGGCCCGGCGCAAGCGGCCGAGAAGGACATCACCGTTCTGGGCATCAACGACTTCCATGGACGGCTGCTGCCCAACGCGTCCAGCGGCGAGGCGGGAGCGGCGGTTCTCGTGGGCAAGATCAAGGCGCTGGACAACGCGAGCACCGTCTTCGCCGCTGCCGGTGACCTGATCGGGGCCTCCACCTTCGAATCGTTCGTCCAGCAGGACAAGCCAACGATCGACATCTTCAACGAGGCGGGCCTCGACGTCTCAGCAGCCGGCAACCACGAGTTCGACCAGGGCTACAACGATCTCGTCAACCGCGTCCTGGCCCCATTCGATCCCGTGACGAACCCTTATGGCGGCGCGCAGTGGCAGTACCTGGCCGCCAACGTGCGCAAGAAGACCGACAACTCCCATGCCCTGCCCGATCGCTGGATCGAGGACGTCGACGGCGTGAAGGTCGGCTTCGTGGGAGCCGTCACGGAGGAGCTCCCGACACTGGTCCGCCCGGATGGCATCAGCGATTTGGCGGTCACCAGCATCGTGAGCGAGGTCAACGCCAGCGCAGATGCCCTCGAAGCCGAGGGGGCCGACGTGGTCATCATGCTCGTGCATGAGGGCGCCGCAACCACCAACATCGCCTCAGCCACCGATGACTCGACGTTCGGCCAGATCGTCAAGGGCGTGGACGGCAGTGTCGACGCCATCATTTCCGGACATACCCACCTGGCCTACGACCACCGCATCCCGGTGCCGCAGTGGCAGGCCGAGGGCCGCGCGGTGACCTCACGCCCCGTCGTCAGCGCGGGCCAGTATGGCGTGAACATCAACAAGCTGGATCTCACGGTGGCCGTCGACCCCGATAACAACCCAGCCACCCACGACTCGCAGGTCACCGGCATCACCAGCGCGATCGTGCCGCTGTACAACTCGGCTCCCGACGATCCGGCAGCCAAGGCGATCGTCGATGCGGCCAAAGCGCAGGCGGACAAGCTGGGTTCGCGCAAACTGGGCACCTTGAAGAACGGTTTCACCCGGGCGGTGCTGTCCAACGGCGACGAGAACCGCGGTGGCGAGTCCACGATTGGCAACTTCGTGGCGGAGGTGTACCGCTGGGCGACCGCCGATCCAACGTACGGGGGCGCGCAGATCGGTTTCATCAACCCCGGTGGCATGCGCACTGACATGCTCAGCAAGACCGGCTACCCCAGCGACCTCACGTACAAGCAGGCCGCCGCCGTGCAACCCTTCGCCAACACGCTGGTGACCATGAAGATGACCGGAGCGCAGATCAAGACGCTGCTCGAGCAGCAGTGGCAGCGCACCGCACAGGGCACCGTGCCGACCAGGCCGTTCCTGCGCCTGGGGACCTCGCGTGGGTTCAGCTACACCTACGATCCGACGCGTCCCGAAGGCGATCGCATCACCACGATGTGGCTCAATGGCACCCGGATCACGGCAGAGACGACGTACTCGGTGGCCACCAACGCCTTCTTGGCG
>JAKOZM010000564.1 GCA_029779995.1 Actinomycetes bacterium | reverse complement strand
TCAGGTAGGGCTGGTGGTCGGTGATGTCCGTGCCCTTGGGCAGGTAGCGGCGGATCCGCCGGTTGGTGTTCTCGTTGGTACCGCGTTGCCAGGGCGAGTGCGGGTCTGCGAAGTACACGTCGATGCCGGTGACGGCGGCTAGGTGTGCGTGGCGGGCCATCTCGGTGCCTTGGTCCCAGGTGAGGGTCTTGCGGAACAACGCCGGCAGCACGCTGGTGTGCTCGATCAGGGCGTCGGCGACGCCGGTGCTGTCTTTGCCCAGCGGCAGCCCGAGGATCGCGGTGAACCGGGTGGTCCGCTCCACCAACGTGGCTGCGGCGGTCTTGCCGGCCCGGCCGATGATCAAGTCACCCTCCCAATGCCCAGGGACTTTCCGGTCGGTCACCTCGGCCGGCCGGTCATGGATCGAACGCATCCCCACGATGGGGCCAGTCTTACGCTCGCCCACCGGTTTACGTGGCCTTCGACGGGTGCGTTTGGACTCCAACATGATCCCGTGCCGGGCCAACTCTCCCTTGGGCAGCGCATAGATGTAGGCGTACACCGCTTCATGACTCACCCGCTCACCATGCGCCCTCGGCGCCCCGAGCGCCACCGGCAATCCCGGATCGGCAGCCTCGGCCGCCAGCCGCCCCGCGATCGCCTTCGGAGACCGGCCTCGCTTCAAATCCGCCACCACCCGCGCGGACAACACCACACTGGCCGCGACCTTGCCCAACTGCGGGCGGGCCCGACGCCGCTGGGCCTGGCAGTCGGCGTGCACCAGCCGATACCCGCAGGTCTTGGTCGAGTTGCGACGTACCTCCCGGGAGACCACCGACTTGTCCCGACCCAGGCGTGCCGCAATCGCGGTGATCGACCACCCCGCCTTCAACCCCGTCGAGATCTCCACCCGATCAGCCACCGTCACCATCCGCCGCGTCCCAGCCATCAACCGACCCTCCCAGCCGCCCACCGACAGGACCCGTCAGACCCGCCGTTGCTACGACGCTATGACCCCACCGGGCGATACTGGGTTTGAATCTAGTTCTGCCGGAGTGTGATTCGCGATCCTAGCAACGTGGTAAGTGTCGGTGGCAGGTGATTTCCGATAATTCGGTTGGCGATTCGGGCCTGGGGGGTTACCCTCGTAACCGCCTCGCTCGTCGATAGCTCGCGAGTGGCCCCAGATGTTCAGTCGAGACCGCGGAAGGAGGGTCGGACCAGTGAAGAGCACCTTGTCGATGCCGGTATGTGAGCGCCCGACCATGCGTCTGCATGGCACCCGCGGCCTGCTGCCCACCCGTCCGGCCACCGCAGCCTCGTTCCGGTCCACCTATGCCCGCAACGCTGCCGGTGCCGTCGTGAGCGCAGC
>JAKOZM010000144.1 GCA_029779995.1 Actinomycetes bacterium | reverse complement strand
AACAGGTCGAGCACCGGCGCGACGGTGTCGAGGCGCTGCGGGTCGATGAGCAGGGTGCGATCGGGAAAGGACACGGTGAACGGGCTGTCCAGCCGGACGGTGTCGGTGCCGTCGATGACCAGGGTCACCGCGTAGTCGATGCAGATCTGGTCGACCTCACGCCCGGTGAGGGGGAGGACGAAACAGTCCTCCTCCTCGCGGATCGTGGGCTCGACCATCACGTCAGACATGCCCCGATGGTAGACGACGCGCGGCCCGATCGCCCCTTGTGGCGCGCTCAGGCCGCACGTCCGCTCTTCGGTGACCGAGCATTGCTATGACGCACTCGCCGTTCCGCCGGCGGCATCCCGCGGCCCACCCACCGAGTCGATTGGCGACATATCAGGAATGTCGGGAATATCGGGAATGGTGTCGCGTCGCAGCGACCCCTGGAATGTGAACGTCGAGTCGCGCTCCTCGCCGGTCGCGTCGACGAGGACGAATTCGCCCGCCTTCAACTCGCCGTAGAGGATCTTCTCGGACAGCATGTCCTCGATCTCGCGCTGGATGGTGCGCCGCAGCGGACGCGCACCGAGGACGGGGTCGTAGCCCTTCTTGGCCAGCAGGTTCTTGGCCGTGAGAGTGAGCTCCAGACCCATGTCCTTGTCCTTGAGCCGCTTGTCCAGCTTGGCGATCTCCAGGTCGACGATCGCGACGATCTCCTCCTGGGTGAGCTGGGGGAAGACGATGATGTCGTCCACGCGGTTGAGGAACTCCGGGCGGAAGTGGTTCTTCAACTCGTCCTGGACCTTGTTCTTCATCCGCTCGTATTCACTGCGGGTGTCCGGTCCGGCCGAGAAGCCGAGGCTGCCCTTGGTGATGTCACGAGTGCCGAGGTTGGTCGTCATGATGATGACGGTGTTCTTGAAGTCGACCATCCGGCCTTGCGAGTCGGTGAGGCGACCGTCCTCCAGCACCTGCAGCAGCGAGTTGAAGATGTCCGGGTGAGCCTTTTCGACCTCGTCGAAGAGCACCACCGAGAACGGCCGGCGGCGCACCTTTTCGGTGAGCTGGCCACCCTCTTCGTAGCCCACGTAACCGGGAGGCGAACCGAAAAGCCTTGAGACCGTGTGCTTTTCGGAGTATTCGCTCATATCGAGCTGGATGAGCGCATCCTCGTCACCGAAGAGGAACTCCGCGAGGGTCTTGGCCAGCTCGGTCTTGCCGACACCGGTCGGGCCGGCGAAGATGAACGACCCACCCGGGCGGCGGGGGTCCTTCAAACCCGCCCGGGTGCGCCGGATGGCCTGAGACAGCGCGTGGATGGCGTCGTTCATCCCGACGATCCGCTTGTGCAGCTCGGCCTCCATGTTGAGCAGGCGAGCGGACTCCTCCTCGGTGAGCTTGAAGACCGGTATGCCGGTCGAGGCGGCCAGCACCTCGGCAATGAGCTCCTCGTCGACCTCGGCCACGACATCCATGTCGCCGGCTTTCCACTGCGCCTCGCGCTCGGCGCGGGCGTTGGACAGCTGCTTCTCGTCGTCACGCAGCCGCGCGGCCTTCTCGAAGTCCTGCCCGTCGATGGCCGCTTCCTTCTGGCGACGCACCTCGGCGATCTTCTCGTCGTATTCGCGCAGGTCCGGCGGAGCCGTCATGCGGCGGATCCGCAGTCGTGCCCCCGCTTCGTCGATGAGGTCGATCGCCTTGTCGGGCAGGAAGCGGTCGTTGACATACCGGTCGGCCATCGTCGCGGCGGCAACCAGGGCCCCGTCGGTGATCGAAACCCGGTGGTGGGCTTCGTAACGGTCGCGCAGACCCTTGAGGATCTCGATGGTGTGCGCGAGCGTCGGCTCGGCCACCTGGATCGGCTGGAACCGCCGCTCCAGCGCCGAATCCTTTTCGATGTGCTTGCGGTATTCATCAAGGGTCGTCGCCCCGATGGTCTGCAACTCACCGCGCGCCAGCATCGGCTTGAGGATCGATGCCGCGTCGATGGCACCCTCGGCGGCACCGGCTCCGACCAGGGTGTGGATCTCGTCGATGAAGATGATGATGTCGCCGCGGGTGCGGATCTCCTTGAGCACCTTCTTGAGGCGCTCTTCGAAGTCACCGCGGTAGCGCGACCCAGCGACCAGGGCGCCCAGATCGAGGGTGTAAAGCTGCTTGTCCTTGAGCGTCTCGGGCACTGTGCCGCGGACGATGTCCTGGGCGAGACCCTCGACGACCGCAGTCTTGCCCACGCCGGGCTCACCGATGAGGACGGGGTTGTTCTTGGTGCGGCGGGACAGCACCTGCATGACCCGCTCGATCTCCTTCTCGCGCCCGATGACCGGGTCGAGCTTGCCCTCGCGGGCAGCTTGAGTCAGGTTGCGACCGAACTGGTCGAGCACCAGCGAACCCGCCGGTGTGCCCTCGGCCGGCCCGCCCTGAGCGGCTCCCACGCCGGCACCAGCCTTCTCCCCCTGCCCGGACTGGTAGCCCGCCAACAACTGGATGACCTGCTGACGCACCTTGTTGAGGTCGGCCCCGAGCTTGACGAGCACCTGGGCGGCGACCCCCTCCCCCTCGCGGATGAGGCCGAGCAGGATGTGTTCGGTGCCGATGTAGGTGTGTCCAAGCTGCAGGCCCTCCCGCAGCGAGTATTCGAGCACCTTCTTGGCTCGCGGCGTGAAGGGGATGTGCCCGGTGGGCGCCTGCTGGCCTTGGCCGATGATCTCCTGCACCTGCTGGCGCACGTCGGCCAGCTTGATCCCGAGGTTTTCCAGCGCCTTGGCGGCCAGGCCTTCGCCTTCGTGGATGAGGCCGAGCAGGATGTGCTCGGTGCCGATGTAGTTGTGGTTGAGCATGCGCGCCTCTTCTTGGGCGAGCACGACGACGCGCCGAGCGCGGTCGGTGAACCGTTCGAACATTTCTCCACTCCTACCTTCCAGGCTTCGCCTGCGTCACCGCCACGATCGTATCCGGGCCGCGCGGCATACCGGTCTTCTGCCCAACGCGACCCCCGCAGCACGTGTTCCCTTCGGCACCGACGGCATCCGCGTGTTCGCCCTGAGCACACAGGTATGCCGTGCCGGCCCGGCATACCTGTCTGTGTCGTCGAGCCTGGTCGGCCGGCATGGAAACGCCGAGGGCGTGGAACCGGGTGGTTCCACGCCCTCGGACCGGTCAGACCGGATCAGTTCGTCAGGTCGCTGCCGGAAGGAATCCCGAGCTCTTCGTCATCCTCACGACGGCGACGGACCGCCAACAACGCCAGGACTCCAGCGGTCACCAAGCCGAGCCCGGTGAACAGCACCGGGGCCACGTCGGAGCCCGTCTTCGGCAGGTCCACAGGGTGCCCCTCATCGACCGTCGAGACGATCGTGAGCGACAGCCCGCCCAGCACCCGAGAGGTGCCACCCTCTACGTCGCTCTGGACCACCTCAAAGGTGTGCTTGCCCACTGCCAACGGCGCCGTAGGCGTACAGGTCCACGTCCCGTCCTGAGCAACCATGGCCGAACAGATCACCGAGCCATTCTCCATCACGGTCACGGTCGCGCCTGGCTCGCCCGTACCACTGATCGGCGGCGTGGTGTCGGTCGTCGTGGACCCCGGCGTTGGTGTGATGACCACCACCACCGGACTCGTCAACGTGACGGTATAGGCCTGGGTGTCAGTGGCCGAAGCGGGGTTACCCGCCGCATCAACCGTGGACACTGACCCATCGACCGTGGCATCCGGGTCAGCCACCAAGTCCGCGCCCGGCACCGGGATCGAGAACTTCCCGGCCGCGTCTACGGTCCCAGTGAACGTCTTCCCGTTCACCGTCAACGTCACCGTGTCACCAGCTTTGAAGTCACCAACGACCGTGCCCGTGATCGACAACCACCCGCCGGACTCCGCCGCGTTCACCACGTTGTCAGCCGTCACCGGATCGATCACCAACGTCACCACCGGAGCAGTCACGTCGATCACCGTCGTCGTCGTCGCGGTCGTCGTGTTCCCCGCAGCGTCTGTCCCCGAGGCCGTGAACGTGTGCGAGCCCTCAGCCAACGCGGTCGTCGGGCTGCACGTCCACGTCCCGTCCTCGGCGACCGTCGCCACGCAAATCGGCGCTCCACCCTCGGTCACCGTGACTGCCGAACCCGCCGGCAAGTTGGTCGTGCCCGAAATTGTCGGCGTCGTGTCATTCGTCACCGCTGGGGACGTCGCTGTCACCACCGGCCCTGTCGGCCCTGTCACCGTGATCGTGAACTTCCGGGTGGTCTTGTTCCCGGCCGCATCCGTCACCGTCACCGTCACCGGATACACACCCGGTGAGGTCGGCGAACCCGAAATCTTCCCGGTGACCGGGTCGTAGGTCACGCCCTTCGGCAGCCCAGCAACCCCAACCGAGACACCCGGGCACATGTCGACCGCGGTCGCCGAGGCCACGCGCGCGTCCAACATCGGGATCGGGCAGGCCAGGTCAGACACGTTGATCTCGATTGGCGTGATCGGGGTCCCTGCCTCGACCGTCTGGTCCGCGATGGGTCCCACCTCGGGCGGCGTGGTGTCCGTGATGGTCCACGTGAAGGTCTTCGTGGTGACATTGCCATCCGCGTCGGTGACCGTGACCGTGACCGGGTAGTCACCCGGTGCAGCCATCGGCGTCCCCGAGATGACCCCAGTAGCCGGGTCAATGCTCAGGCCCGTCGGCAGGCCAGTCGCGGCGTAAGTCAGCGGCTTACCCGTGTTGCTTTCCGCGACGACCTGGACCGGGGTGATCGGCGAACCGACCTCATTG
>JAKOZM010000143.1 GCA_029779995.1 Actinomycetes bacterium | reverse complement strand
GCTTTCCGGTGACGGTATGTGGCACACCGAGACCGTGCCAGGACTCGGGAGCGCGATGCTCAGCGACGGCCCGCACGGCCTGCGCGCACAGGAGGCAGCCGGTGAGCACCTCGGCCTCTTGGACAGCGCACCGGCCACCTGTTTTCCCACCGCCGTCACCCTGGCCAGTTCGTGGGACGAGGACCTGATCGCGCAGGTGGGTGCCGCCGTGGGGGCCGAGGCGCGGGCGGCCGGCGTGGCAGTCGTGCTCGGACCGGGGATGAATATCAAGCGCCATCCTCGCTGCGGACGCAACTTCGAGTATTTCTCGGAGGACCCCCTGCTCAGCGGGCGGTTGGCAGCGGCGCTCGCATCAGGCATCCAGTCCCAGGGCGTCGGAGCGTGTCTGAAGCATTTCGCGGTCAATAATCAGGAGTCCCACCGGTTCGTCGTCGACGCGGTCCTGGATGAGCGGACACTGCGCGAGATCTACCTGGCAGGGTTCGAATATGCGGTGAAGGTCGTGCGGCCCTGGACGGTGATGGCGGCATACAACCTGGTCAACGGCACGTACGCCACGGACAACCAGGTGCTGCTGACGCAGATCCTGCGCGACGAGTGGGGTTTCGACGGGCTGGTGATGAGCGACTGGGGTGCGACCAACGACCGGGTGGCAGGTGTCGTGGCCGGCATGGACCTGGAGATGCCGGACAGCAAAGGGGCGTTCGACCAGCAGGTGCGGGCGGCGCTGGCCACGGGCCGGCTGACTGCCGCCGACGTGCAACGCTGCGCCGACCGGGTGGTGGCGCTGGTCGCCCGCAGCCCGCGCCAGCCGGGACCTGCGGTGGACCCGGCTGCCCATCATGACCTGGCCCGGCGAGCGGCCGCGCGTAGTGCGGTGCTGCTGACCAATGACGGTTTGCTGCCGTTACAGGCCCAGCAGAGCGTGGCGCTGATCGGCGCCTTCGCCGAGCAGCCGCGATTCCAGGGCGCGGGAAGCTCGCTGGTCAACGCGGTGCAGGTCACCACTGCCCGCGACGCCTTCCTCGACCGGGGCATCGACGTCACGTACGCGCCGGGCTACCACGCTGACGGCTCTGCGCCGGACCCGCGACTGCTGGCTGAGGCCGTGACGGCTGCGGCCAGCGCAGACGTGGTGGTCCTCATGGTCGGGCTACCAGGTCTGTTCGAAAGTGAGGGGTACGACCGGGACCATCTGCAGCTACCCGCCGAGCAGGTGGATCTGATCGCAGCGGTCTGCGCCGTCAATCCACGCACCGTCGTGGCCTTGTCCAACGGTTCGGCGGTGACGATGTCCTGGGTGAAAGCACCGGCTGCGATCTTGGAGTGCTATCTGGGGGGACAGGCAAGCGGCGCCGCCTTGGCGGACGTCCTTTACGGCGAGGAAGAGCCCGCGGGCCGGCTGGCTGAGACGTTCCCGGTGCGGGCCGAGGACGTCAGCAGCGATCCCTACTTTCCGGGTGCGCCGCACCAAGTCGAGTACCGAGAGGGCCTGTACGTCGGGTATCGGTACATGACCACGGCCGGTGTGGAGCCGTTGTTCGCCTTCGGCCATGGCCTGGGCTACTCGCGCTTCGAGATCGGTGCCTGCAGCGCGCAGGCGGACGTCACCGCCGGCGCTGACGTCAACGTGTCGGTGCAGGTGAACAACATCGGCCAGCGCGATGGCAGCACGGTCGTGCAGATCTACCGCCATGACCGCACCGGGCGCGTGCAGCGGCCACGGCGGGAACTGGTGGGCTTCGCCAAGGTGCATCTGAACGCAGGTAGCAGCGCTGTGGTGGATGTTCCGGTGGCCGCGCGCGGCTTCGCCTTCTGGCATGACGGCTGGCAGGTCCCCAACGGTCGGCACGACCTGGAGATCGGCTTCTCCAGCGCCGACATTGCCGCGACCGTGACCGTGACAGTCAGTGGTGGCTTCGACGGCCACCTCCCTAGCGAGCCACTGATCTCCCACACCGACCAGTTGTTCGCCGCCCGACTGGGTCGTGCTGTCCCGGCGCCGCGACCGGTGAAACCGTATGTGCGCAACACCACGGTCGGGGAGTTGGCGGGCAACCCGATCGGGAAGCTCCTGCGCGAGGTGTCCTTCCGGGTCACCGACATCAAGAACGCCGACCCGGTGACCCGACGACTGATCGAAAAGTCGGTGGATGAGGGGCCCCTGCGGTCGTTGGCATTGTTCTCGGCCGGCAAGGTCTCGCTGGGTATGGTCGACGGCTTGGTCGATCTGCTCAATGGCCGTCCCGACAGGGTCGCGCGCTCCACGGCGGGCTGGGCCACTCGCTTGGTCGCTGGCCTGCGCCACCGGGGGTGACGTGACCGGTCTACCGCTGCGGTGGACCAAGTCGCAGGGTGACCGTCGCCCCGTCGTCGTTGAGTAACTCCATCGAGCCGCCGGACGCCTCGGCCAGGCGCCGGGCGATCGACAGGCCGAGTTGGGTCGAGCCGACCATGTCCTTGTCGCGGGTCGGCTCGAAGCCGTGGCCGCGGTCCCAGACGCTGACCTCCACCACACCGTTGCCCGGCGCCACTCGCACCCCGAAGGCAGTGCCTTCTGCGGTGTGCAGGAAGACGTTCTGGAACAAGATGTCCAGGGCAGCCGCCAGATCGTCGGCGGTGAGCCGCACGGGCAACGACCGCTCGGGGATCTCCTGGCTGAAGTCGCGGTGCTGGTCCTCTGCCAGCACCTGCCAGAACTGGGCGCGACCGCGCACGACCGCGCACGCATCGCAGCGGGCCAGCAGCCCCTCGCGTCCGGAGCGTCGGGCGGTGGTGATGATCTCATCGACCATGCGGTGTACGGCCAGGACGTCGTCCTCGAGTTGTACCCGGACGCGAGCATCGGTGACCGCGTCGACGTCCACACTCAAAGCGGTCAACGGCGTGCGCAATTGGTGGGCCAGTTCAGAGGTGTACTCGCGTTCCTCGTGCAGTAACTCCTGAACCCGCGCCGTGAGCCGGTTCAGCGACACTGCGACGTTGTCGATCTCGGTGATGCTGCTGGGCTCCGCGCGGGCATCGAGGTCGCCGGCCGCCACGGCGTTGGCGGTGTGCTCCAGGTCCATCAGTGGGGCGACGGTGCGCCGTGCCAGCCACCAGGCGGTGACCGCGGCGATCACCAGCAGGATGAGGGAGACCCCTGCGATCGCGGCGAGCCGGGGGGCGAGGCCTGCGCGCAGTTCCGCGGGCGTCAGTGCCACGAGCACCACCCCGAACTCCGCATCGTCGAAATAGGCCGGGGCGCTGACATATCCAACCCCATCGACCACGTCTGAGGCTGCGCCCCCGCGCTGGGCTGCTTCGACGGCCCGGCTGGCCTGCGGTGGATTGGGACCTGCGACCTGCCCACGCGGGCTGATGAGCGTCACCTGGCCCGGGCCGCTGAGATCGGGGATGGGGATCAGAGTGCGGCCGTGCTTGTCCGTTCCTTGTTGCCATTGTGCGGCGACGGCTCGAGCCTCTCCGGCAGCGGCGCTGAGCTGCGTGGACTGCACCAGGTCACGTGCCGACAGCGCCAACGGCACGATCAAGGCGATGAGGGCGGAGGCGCACACGGCCAGCCCGAAGACGATCAGGCGCCGATACATCAGCCCTGCCCGGCTCGGGCGTCCTCCAGCATGATCCCGACGCCGCGGTGGACGTGCAGGAAGCGCGGATCATCGACGTCGTCGCCGAGTTTTCGGCGCAGCCAGGACAGATGCACATCGACGGTGCGGGCACTGTCGGTGCGCTGCCACACCTCGCGCAGCAGTTCCTTACGACTGATCACCCGGCTCGGATTGGCCGCGAGATAGGCCAGGACGTCGAACTCCAGCCGGGTCAGATCCAGGGCCTGGCCATCGATGCTGGCAGTGCGGCGAGCTGGGTCGACGGCGAGGCCACCAACCTTCATCACAGGTTGCGGCGCTGCGTCCTCCAGCCCCCCACCCGCGCGCCGCAGGACCGCTCGGATACGGGCTTCCAGGTGTGCTGGATCGTAGGGTTTGACCACGTAATCGTCGGCGCCGGCATCGAGCAGCTTCACGATCAGCCCCTCGTCGTCGCGGGCGGTCGCGACGATGACCGGGACCTGGCTGGCGGCCCGGATCATGGACAGTAGCCGGTCGCCGGAGATGTCGGGCAGGCCGAGATCCAGAATGACGGCTTCCGGATTCTGCGTGAGCAGCAACTGCAGGCCGGTGAGACCATCGGCCGCGCTGTCGACGGCATGGCCGCGGGCCAGCAGATTGCGCGTGACGGCCGAACGAATCCCGGCGTCATCCTCGATCAGCAGGACGTGCACCATGGCCCCTAACCTATTCGCATGCGGCGTTTGCCCGCCGCAGATGTGCCCATCGGCCCACGCAACGCTCGTCGTGCGCGCTGACGAACCAGCCGTCCAAACCCATATCCGCAAGCCACGCAGGACCGGCGTCGCCGAGTACGGCGGCCGCCGTCGATGCCGAGTTGGCCCCGGCGGCAGTGCCCGCCAGCACGCTGACGCTGGTCCACGACGTTGCTGCGGGCAGCCCTGTGCGCGGATCGATCAGGTGATGGCCACCGCTCCACGATCGATGGCCGACACCGCTGGTGGCCAGGCCCGCATCGGTGAGTTCCATCGACGTCTCCTGGCCGTCATTGGCCTGCGCGGCGACCACCCAGGGTTGCCCGGGACTGAGCACCCGTAGGTCGCCGCCCATGTTGGCCAGACAGTCCGCGCCGATGGACGAGTGAACGATCTGTGTCAATCGGTCGGCCAGCCAGCCTTTCGTGACGGCACCCAGATCCAGGGCGCTGCCCGGCGGAATCCGCACTTGCGCGCCTGAACCACCTGGCCGGATCTCGATCGACATCCAACGGGACGCGTTCGGTGTCCCGCGGATGCCCGAGTCCTGGTCGGCCCATACGTCGTAACCGGCGGCGACGACATGTTCTGCCAGCAGGGGGTCTACCAAACCGTCGGTAGCCGCTGCCGCCTCCAGGCTGGCCGTCAGGATCGCGACGAAGTCCCATCCGGTGTCGACCCAGGTTCCCGCGGCCCTGTTGATGCGCGAAACCTCGGAATCCGGGCGGAACCGGCTGGCCAGTCGTTCGGTGGTGGCGACCTCGTTGCGCAGCAGATCGCCGAGCCAGCTGCGTGACGCGGACGTGTCCGGCATGCGTGCCCCCAGGACGAGATGGGTCTTCCAGGTGCTCACAGTCACACTGATGTCGTCCACCTTTCCAGGATGGCTGCCGCACCCGCACACCGTGGGAAAGGTGAGTGTCAAGCTCGGGCGGGATCGGGCTTGACGTGGGCTTGACGTGGGCTTGGCATATTCCTGTCTGAACGTCACGTCACACTGAGAGCGTGCGCGCATTTGTTGGCTGGGTGATCGTGGCGCTGGTGAGCGCAGGGCTTGGACTGGCGTTGTACTCCACGAGCCTGGCCGGATCGAACTCCAGTTTCCAGGAGGCGGTATTCACGCCCGGCCCCACGTCCACGGTCATCAAGACCAAGACCAAGATCGTACGCAAACCTGCGAAGACCAAGGTGGTGTATGTGCCGCAGGCGCCGGCCCCGACCGTCTATGTGGCGCCGGAGCCGGTTCCCGGCGCAGGGTCCACAGCCACCGCACCCCGACGTACGTCGCAGAGCGACGACTCGTCCCACGAGGACTCTGACGACGACTGACGGCTCAGGGGTTCGGCTGGGTCTAGGGTGCCGGAACTGATCCCTGGTGGCTTACCCCACAGATGCTCACGAACGGCGGGACTTGTACTTCTTCTTGCCCTTCTTCTTGGCCAGGGCGACCTTCTGGGCGGCGCTGATCGAGGCCTTCGCCGAGACCGTCCCGCTGCGGTAGACGATCACGGCCGTGGAGGTGCCCTTTGCCTGTGGCAGCGCCGCGGTCGGGGCCGCCACTGCCACGGCGGGCTCAGCGGCTGGTGCGGCTGCCTGGGCGGGAAGGCTGACTGCCACCAGTCCGGTGCCGGTCAACAGGGCGGCAGTCGCCGCGAGGGTGGTTGTCTTCTTCGTTGCGGTGTTCATGCTTCGACTCTGCCGACAACTCGCGTAAGCGCGCAGCCAGGTGAACGTCAAGAATGGGAGCAGTCGGCCTCACCCGCGCGGTGAGATGTTGACCATCCAGGTGACGCCGAACTTGTCCTGACACTCGCCGTAGATGTCCCCCCACATCTGGGGTGCCAGTTCCGTGATCACCGTCCCGCCGGCACGCAGCCCCTCCCAGAAGCCGCGCAACTCCTGCTCGTCATCGCCATGCAGGATCATCGTCACCGTGCGACCCGGCCGGTACTCCATGCCGGGCGGAGTGTCAGAGGCCATCAGGACGTACCCGCCGGGGGTGTCGAGCTGAGAGTGCATGATGAGGTCCGCGTAGGAGGCGTCCTGCTCACCGAACTCGGCGAAGGTGTTGCTGGCCAGTTCTCCGCCGAACACTTCTTGGTAGAACTGCATCGCCTCGCGCGCGTTGCCATTGAAGGCGATGTAGGGGGTGAGCCGGCTAGCCATCAGTTGTCTCCTCACGTGTTCGTGCCATGCGATCCTAAGCCGAGCCGTCGGCTGTGAGCCAGTCCCTCCCACCAGTGACTGAGCAGGGTCACAACGCCCGAAACCGGACATGTCGGCCACCGCGACAAACGAATCCGCGACTCCGGGGGTGTTTGCGTAGACATCCGGTGCTCTGGTTCGGCACTCTGGAGGCGCAACGGTCCGCCCTCACACCGATGTCGACGAAGGTATGTGCGTTATGACTGCCGAAATACCCACCAGTACCGATCCGCTGGCTGCCATGCTGGCCGACCCCGAGATCCGGGAATCGCTGGCCGTCATTGTTGCCAACGCCCCCGCCTTGGCGGCCCTGGCCTCGATGTCATCTGCCCTGCTGCAACGTGGTCCTGAGATCGCCGACAACGTCAACGGTCTGGTGGAGCAGTTGCGCAGCAGCGATGAATCGGATGCGTCCGGTCCGCTGCGCGACGCCGTGACGGCCCTGAGTGAACTCGCGCCTTTGACGCCTCTGCTGGCTGAGCGGAAGGACACCATCGCGGGCTTCCTGGACTCCCCGATCCTGCGCCCGGAGATCATCGACGTCGTGGGCAACCTCGGCGAGGCCGCTCTCGAGGCCGACAAGCAGACCAGGGGCAGGCAGGTTGACGCTGGCGGTGTCTTCTCTCTCGTGAAGCAATTGAAGAATGCTGACGTGCAGGAGACGCTGAGCTTTCTCATCGCGTTCGCCAAGGTCTTCGGGGCCCGGCAGCGGAGCAGTTGACGCCAATGCACGAGCTGTCCATCGCCCACGCGGTCGTGACGACCGTCACCAACGCACTGCCCGACCCCGGCGCGCGGGTGACCGAGGTCAGGCTGCGGATCGGGCGGTTGTCCGGGGTCGTTGCACCTGCTCTGCATTTCGCGTTCGACGTCGCCTGCGCCGGCACTGCGCTGGAAGGCTCGGAGTTGGTCATCGAGGACGTTGCGGTCCGGATCAATTGCCCGACGTGCGGTGAGCAGGAACTGCGCAGCATCCGGGATTTCCACTGTCCCCGGTGCGGGCAGTTGTGCGGCGACGTCGTGGCCGGCAAGGAGTTGGAGGTCGCCTCGGTGACCTTCGACGAGCACGACTCCCGGGAGGCCCTCGAGGAGGGCGTGCTGGCCAAGAATGACCTGCTCGCCGATGGCCTGCGCGGCTGGTTCACGGTCAACGGGGTCAATGTCAGCAACTGGGTGTCTAGCCCGGGCTCCGGCAAGACCGCGCTGCTCGAATCCCTGCTCACGGCCGCCGTCGGCCGGGGGTTGAGCGCAGCGGCGCTCGTGGGTGACTGTGCCACCGACAACGATGCCGTGCGCCTGTCCCGGTCCGGGGCCCGTGTGCGCCAGATCATCACAGATGGCATGTGTCACCTGGAGTCGGACATGGTCTCCGCCCACCTCGACGGCTGGGACATGACGGCCCTGGATCTGCTCGTCATCGAGAATGTCGGCAATCTGGTGTGTCCCACTGGTTACGACCTCGGCGAGGACACCAGGGTCGCCCTGCTCAGCGTGGTCGAGGGCGAGGACAAGCCGCTGAAGTACCCACAGCTGTTCAACTCCGCCGACGTCGTCGTGATCACCAAGACCGACCTTGCGGTGGCTGCCGAATGGGACCGTGAAGCGGCGCTCGCGGCCATCCGCCAAACCTCTCCGGAAGCCCTCATCATCGAGACCTCAGCCCGAAAGGGCATCGGGGTGCAGGCGTTGCTCGACGTCCTGCTGGACTCCGGCGATACGCATGACCGATTCATCACTCAACTGCAGGAGGCGACATGACCAGTGTGCTTTGGTTCCAGGGGGGTGCATGTAGCGGAAACACCATGTCTTTCATCAACGCCGCGGAGCCCTCAGTCGTCGATCTCATCGTCGACTTCGGCC
>JAKOZM010000142.1 GCA_029779995.1 Actinomycetes bacterium | reverse complement strand
CCCACCGGGATCCGGGTGGCGATGGGTCGCATCGTCTCGGCGAAGAAGTCATTGCCCTTGTCATCCACGACGACGAAGGCGGGGAAGTTCTCGACCTCAATGCGCCACACGGCCTCCATGCCGTGCTCAGGGAAGTCGAGCACCTCGACCTTGCGGATGCAGTCCTGGGCCAAGCGGGCCGCCGGGCCGCCGATCGACCCCAGGTAGAAGCCGCCATTCTGCTGGCAGGCGCTGGTCACCGCCTTGCTTCGGTTGCCCTTGGCCAGCATGATCATCGAACCGCCGGCCTTCTGGAACTGGTCGACGTAGGAGTCCATCCGTCCGGCCGTGGTGGGCCCGAAGGAGCCGGAGGCGTAACCCTCGGGAGTCTTGGCCGGCCCCGCGTAGTAGACGGGGTGGTCCTTCATGTACTGCGGCATCGGCTGACCGTGGTCGAGCATGTCCTTGATGCGCGCATGTGCGATATCGCGTGCCACGACCAAGGTGCCGGTCAGGCTGACCCTGGTCTTCACAGGCAGTTTGTGCAGGTCGTTGAGGACCTGCGGCATGGGCCGGTTCAGGTCGATCGTGACCACGTCGTCATCGAGGTGGTCGTCGGTGGTCTCCGGAAGGAACCGCGCGGGATCGCGTTCGAGATCCTCCAGGAAGATGCCCTCTGGAGTGATCTTGGCCAAGGCCTGGCGGTCCGCCGAGCAGCTCACGGCGATGGCGATGGGAGCGCTGGCGCCGTGGCGTGGCAACCTGATCACCCGCACGTCGTGGCAGAAGTACTTGCCGCCGAACTGCGCGCCGATCCCAAAGTCGCGGGTCTGTTCCAGGATGATCTGCTCCATCTCGACATCGCGGTAGCCGTTGCCGTCGGGGCCGCCATGCGTGGGCAGATCGTCGTAATAGCGCGCTGAGGCGTACTTGGCTGTCTTCAAGGCGAACTCCGCGCTCGTGCCACCGACCACCACACCGAGGTGGTAAGGCGGGCAGGCGGCGGTTCCCAGCGCCCGCAGGGAGGCGTCCAGGAACGTGCGGAAGGTCTCTGGGTTCAGGACCGCCTTGGTCTCCTGGTACAGGTAGGACTTGTTGGCGCTGCCACCGCCCTTGGCCATGAAGAACAACTCGTACTGCAATTCGTGGCCCGGTTTGCTGTCGGAGTAGAGCTCGATCTGCGCCGGCAGGTTCGTGCCGGTGTTCACCTCGTCCCACATCGACATGGGGCTCATCTGGGAATACCGCAGGTTCAGCTGTTGGTAGGCATCGAACACACCGCGCGACAGCGCCGCCTCGTCGGGGCCGTCGGTGAGCACCCGCTGGCCACGCTTGCCGGAGATGATCGCGGTGCCGGTGTCCTGGCACATGGGCAAGACGCCGCCAGCGGCGATGTTGGCATTACGCAGCAGATCCAAGGCGACGAATCGGTCGTTGGGGGAGGCTTGCGGGTCGTCGAGGATATTGCGCAACTGCTGCAGGTGCCCAGGGCGCAGGAGGTGCTGGATGTCGCGCATCGCGGTGAACGTCAGCAGGCGCAGGGCCTCCTGGGAGACCCGCAGGAACTGCTGGCCGTCCACATCGATGACCTGCACACCCTCGGTGGTCAGCAGTCGGTACCGGGTCGTGTCCTCGCCGCGCGGGAGCATGTCGACGTAATGGAATTCGGCCATGCTCCCAGCCTATTGCGCGTGCGCCTACGGCCCAAGGGTCGCAGACGACGAGGTGGTTGCGTGCGAGACTGGGGGGGTGCGTAAGGGGACTGGCTTGCTGATCGTGGCGGGGCTGTGCGCGTTGGGCATCGGCGCCGCTGCGCCAGCCTCGGGCGCACGGGAACAGAAGCCCAAGATCGTCTATCTGACCTTCGATGACGGCCCCAACGGGGCCAATGATCCACGACTGCTTCGGGTGCTGCGCGGCCAGCGGGTGCAGGCCACCTTCTTCCTGCTCGGGCAATCAGTGGCTGCGGATCCGGGGTCTGTGCAGCGGCTCTACATGCGTGGCCATGCCATCGGAAACCATAGCTACACCCACGCTGACATGACCCACTTGTCTGCCGACGGGATCGCCCACGAGATCGCGGCGACCCAACGACTGCTGTCGCCGCTGGGTGGCAAGTGCTTCCGGCCGCCCTACGGCGCTGTCAATGGCACCGTGTCCGGTGCAGTCGCGGCGCAGGGGATGAAGATGGTGATGTGGAGCGTCGACCCCCAGGACTGGGCGCACCAGGACACCGGGTACATCGTGAACCACGTCCTGACCCATGTCCGGGATCGCTCCGTGGTCCTGATGCATGACGGGGGTGGCAATCGGGCGGCCACCGTCAGCGCCGTCAAGGCCCTCATCCC
>JAKOZM010000133.1 GCA_029779995.1 Actinomycetes bacterium | reverse complement strand
ATCGTTGAGCTGCTTGGGTCTTGGCCAGTTTGTCATCTCGGCTCAGGTAATCGCCGATGTCCGTGTAGTGGATCCGCGCCGGCCCCGACCGATTCGGATCCTTGACCAAGACGGTGACGGCGACGGTCGCCCGCGATCCACCTCCAAAGACGGTGCCGCCTTCCTTCTTGCGCTGCTCACCGGCCGTGCGTCCGTTCCCTCGCAGGTTGAGGACGTAGATGTCGCTGAAATCGTCAGCCAGCGAGAGCCTCATGCCGTCGGCCGTGTTGGAGTCGAGCCAGCCGCCATTCGTCACGAACGCGACGACGCCGCGATCGGCAATTCTCAGCGAGGCCCACTTGATGGCCCGGATGTAGGAGTCGTACAGCGAGTTCTTATTCGTTGCCGTCGACCGCGCGGCGTAGGTGTCGCGGATCGCGGCGTCGAGCGTGGGGTAGGACTCGTTCGCGTTGTCGTCGTTGGCGGAATCCTGGCCCGATGAGTACGGGGGATTGCCGACGATGACCTGGATGTCGAGAGCTTTGAGCCGCTCGAGGCGGGCATTGTTCTGGACGAAGACGGTGGTGTCGAGGGTGTCGCCTTCCTCCCACGACTGGAAGGTGTCGGTGAGGATCAGTCCGGGGAAGGGCTCGTAGTCGCCGGGATCGCCGAGCTCGCCGCGCAGGTCCTGGTAGGTCGTCTCGATGTTCACGGCGGCGATGTAGTAGGCAAGGAGCAGGATCTCGTTGGCGTGCAACTCGTGCGCGTACTTGCGGGCCAGATCCTTCGGCTCGATGAGCCCGAGCTGGAGCAACCTGGTGATGAAGGTACCGGTCCCCACGAAGCCGTCGAGGATGTGGACGCCTTCGTCGGTGAGGCCCTGGCCGAAATGCTCTCGCAGGACGTCGTCGGCCGAGCGGAGGATGAAGTCGACGATTTCGACCGGCGTGTAGACGATGCCGAGCTTGTCGACGGTCTTCTTGAAGGCGGTGGCGAAAAAGGTGTCGTAGAGCTGGACGATGAGCTTCTGCCGGCCCTCGGCCGTGTCGACGCCTTGCACCCGCATCCGGACTGAGTCGTAGAACTTCTCCAGGGAGTGGTTCTCGTCGTCGAGATTGTGCTCGTCCAGGGCGATCAGCATGCGCTCCATGGTCTGGGCGACGGGGTTGTGCGCGGCGAAGTCGTAGCCGCCGAAGAGCGCTTCGAAGACTGGCCGGGTGATGAGGTGCTGGGCCAGCATGTCGACGGCATCGGCGTGGGTGATGCCGTCGTTGAGGTTGCCGCGCAGGCCGGTGAGGAACCGGTCGAACTCCGCTGTGACTGTGCTGTTCCCGCCATCGAGGAGGGCGGTGATGCGGGTGATGTGCCGCTGAGCGATATCGGCAATGTCCTTGGCCCAGTCCTCCCAATAGCGTCGCGACCCGACCTTGGCGACGACCTTCGCGTAGATCGCCTCGCGCCACTCGTCGAGGAACGTCAGTGCGAGAGTCCCTTGGCTGCCGGTCGAGTCGCCGTCTGATTCACCGCGGCCGTCGGGGCCGGGGACGCCGATGACGTTGATCTTGTCGTCGCGCTGCTTGACCAGCTCGATCCGGTTGACCATCGCGTTGAAGCGTTCGTCGTGCGCGCGGAGAGCCTGCAGGACTTCCCACACCGCGGCATACCGCTTGTTGTCCCTCAATGCCTGCTCGGGGGTCATCCCGGCGGGGATGCCGACCGGCAGGATGATGTAGCCGTACTGCTTGCCCGGCGCCTTGCGCATGACGCGGCCGACCGACTGGACGATGTCGACGACCGACTTGCGCGGCGAGAGGAACATGACCGCGTCGAGGGCGGGCACGTCCACGCCTTCGGAGAGGCAACGAGCGTTGGTGAGGATCCGGCATACGCCGTTGGGGACGTCGGCGCGGAGCCAGTCCAGCCGGGTGTTGCGCTCAAGGGCGTTGAAGGTGCCGTCGACGTGCTGGATCTCGCAAGTCAGCACGGGCTCGCCGTCGGCGTCGTCGAGGTCGTGCGCCGCGGCATACTGCCTCACCGTTTCGGCGAAAAGGGACTCGATGTGCTTGGAGTCCTTGATCGTGCCGGCGAAGGCCACCGCGCGCCGCATGGGGGCCGGGTCGGCCTCGAAGGAGTGCTCGGCTGAGCCGCGCTTGGCCAGGCCGTTCCAGCAGCCGACGATCTTGGCCGCATCGTCGAGGCGCAGCTCGTTGCCCTCGTCGGCAAGTTGGAGCTGGAAGGTGCGGGAGACCGCGGTCTCGTCGACGGCCAGGACGAGGACCTTGTAGTCGGCGAGCAGGTCCTGGGCGACGGCTTCACCGAATCCGAGCCGGTGGAGCTCCTCGCCGAAGAGGTCGGCGTTGTCCATTGACGCGAGGACCGCGCTGGCCTCGCCGGCCTTGGCCTTGGAGGCGTCGTCATAGATCCGGGGCGTGGCCGTCATGTAGAGCCGCTTGTCGCCGCGGATGTATGCCGGGTCGTGGATCCGCACGAAGGCGGACTCGTTCTCTCCGGCGAGGGTCGTGCCCGTCGTCCGGTGGGCCTCATCGCAGACGATGAGGTCGAAGGCGGGCAGGTCGCCTTGGCTCTGGGCTTGGGCGACGACGTCGATGGACTGGTAGGTCGCGAAGACGACGGTCATCGAGTCGGTCTCGCCGACTGCCTGGGTCCAGCGGGACTCGAGGACAGCGATGTTTGTCGTCGAGGGGAGGGCGAGGTCGACCGCGGAGATGTCCTCGTTGGTGGCTTTGGAGCGGGCGGTGGCCTTGCGATCCGAGCAGACGGCGAGGGAGGCGAGGGGCACCTCGGCCTCGGTGGCCCACTCACGGAGGGTCTGCGACAGCAGGCTGATCGAGGGGACCAGGAAGAGGACGCTGCCACCAGCGCCGACGAGTTGCTCGGCCAGCCGGAGGGACGTGAAGGTCTTGCCGGTGCCGCACGCCATGATCAACTTGCCGCGGTCCGCGGTGGCGAGGCCGCGGCATACGTCCTCGATGGCCTTCGTCTGGTGCGGCCGAAGCTTCTTCTTGTCGGTGACCGGGAGGGCTTCTGGGGTGGCCCAGTCGAAGGCGTCCCAGTCGATCGTCGAGGCCTCGAGGTCGGCGAGCCCGATGCGTCGGACCGGGACCTGCTGGCCCTGGATCGCGTCCTCGGCGTGGGCGTTCCACTTGTCCGTCGTCGAGACGATGATCCGCTGGGTGAAACCCTCCTTGCCCGACGCGGAGAGGAAGGTGTCGATGTCGGGCTTGGAGATCGTCGAGTTCGGGTCGAAGAACTTGCACTGGATCGCCACGTTGCCGCGTGTCAGGCGGTCGACGGCGACGATGTCGATGCCGGTGTCGTGCTTGCCGCCGCGGTCAGGCCAGTCCTGCCAGAGCCACACGTCGCTGAACTGCTCGGCATAGACCGGGTCGGTGCGAAGGAACTGGGCCATGAGCCGCTCGAGCTTGCTGCCCTTGTCGGCCTTCGAGGTCGCCTGCCCGTCGAGTTCCTCCAGCACCTCGTAGATCGACGTCGACATGGGTCGATCCTGCCCTACTCGGCGCGGCCAGTCCGGGGGGCCTCGCCGAACTGACTCTCGGCCAGCCGGCGCATGCGCCGAGCCTCTCGTTTGGTGAACGTGATGCCCGACCAGGCGACCGCCTCGTCGAGGGTCAGGTGCTCCTCACGAGTGAGCGCGACGAGCACGTCACCGACGCGCCGGTCCCAGCGTTGCATTGCTTCGTCACGACGAGCCAACGTGACCGCGAGTTTGGTCGCGAGCCGGCTGATGCGTTGGTCTCGTTGCGCAGCCGTGATGCGCGCTCTCATTGCCGGATCCATGGCTCGGCGCCGTGCCCACTGTCGTGCCGCCTGCTGTGAGGTCAACTCGTTCACGCCCCTTCGTCCGCTGGCCATTTGCTGGCTGCTCACTCCGAAAGCGGAGTGAGCGCCTCCGCGGTTCACCTGGCTGCACGTTCGACGCGCCCACGATTCGTGCTCAAGCGCTGTCAGACACACCTCATGCATTCGCGGAGTAGCGTCATTTCGCTGTGATGTAATGAGTGAATGGAATCATCAGTCGAGAAGGCAGGTGATCGGGCGACTGCGCGGAAGTCCCCGCGGGCGCCTGGGCAGGTCTTGGAGTGCGGCTGGTGTGGCGGGCCTGTCATCCTCCAAGTCCGCGGTCGCATGCCGAAGTGGTGTTCCTCGACCTGCCGGACGCGGGCATCCGAACGGCGCCGGGCCGCAGCCGACGGGCTGGCTGCGGTGAAGGTTGTCGAGCGCGACGTCGAGCGCATCAAGACGGTCACCGTCGTGCAGCATCACACTCGGCAGGTCGAAGTGGAGGCGGTGCGGTGGCCGTCGGCGACGAGCGACTGGGTGATGGCCATCCGTGATCTGACTCGGCGCGTCGAGACCGGCAGGGTCTACGACCGAGACCTTGAGTCGCTGGCCGACGCGGTCAATGACCTTGTGGGCGCGATGGTTCGGCGCGGCCAGCGTCACTGACGGCCTGACACGGCAAGGCCGAATGCGTCGATCAGCGTGCCGTGCTGTCAGTGGACGGGCATGTCGGACCAAGAGAAGGCGGCCCGGATGTGGCAATCGTCCCAGGGATGTTGGGACGATTGCCGTTGGCAGACCCCATGCTGCCGCGGGTTGCCGCTCTGGCCGACCGATGGGCGGAGGCTCCGACTACCGCTGAGCAACGGCGTTCGGCGTCGACACGGATCAACGTCGCGCGGGACGGGGTCATCTGCCAAGGCGCCGTGGATCTCTGTTGGCGGCGACCCAGCGCGCGTCGGCTTCGGTCGGTGGTTGCTCTGCCTTCCTGTGGATGCCAGTCAAGGATCGATCAAGAAGTTCTCCTTGGTGTTTCCGCAGGTCAGGGCCGTAGCCGTGGGTGGCAACTGCGGTTCTGAAAGATCTGGATCAAGCAATCGATGACCTCTGAGGATCAGCCCAGAAGGGCACGTAGCGCATGGCCTTGGGACCCGCGCTCGGGTCGTACTGGGCGATCAGCTCGGCTTCGATCGCGTCGCGCAGCATTCTTGAAGCTTGGGCGCTGTTCTGATCTGAGATGCCGAAGCGACGCCTAATCGTGGTGTTGGTCGTGTGCTCACGATTGACATACTGGAGACAGGCATGTTGGTACACAGCACGGATGCGCTCTGCCTTGTCCATGTCCTTCAAGGGGCGGGGGGCAAAGAGGACGACGCGAGTGTGTGCCTCCGTGACTTCAACCAGAGGCGGCGGGAGTTGGTGAAGCTCGATCTCGAAGGTCACTTTGTCCCAGCCACTTCCGCGTTCTTCGCAGACACCCATCTGGCGCATGGCTCGGGCAAGACGCTCGTTTCGCGACTGCGGAGGGGAGTCGATGAATCTGTCCGGGTCGATGAGGGGGACGCCAGGGTTGGTGAACTCGATCCGGTCAGAGAAGATCTCAACGGTCGGTCCAGTGCCTGAGATTCGCAAGTCCTGATGGATCAACGAGTTTGCCAGGAGCTCGCGGGTGGCCAGCTCCGGGTAGACCGTGTCGGCCGCGCGAAGGGCGCCTTTGACGATCTCGCTCTCAGGGAGCAGGTCGGTCACGTATCCGAAGAGTCCCGCGAAGCCTGCCGCGTAGCCGCGCTGCCCTTCCTGCTCACGAGTGGTCTTTACCCGGGAGGAGCCCTCATACACGATGACTCTGGGCGCCTTGCGAGCCAGGCCGGGAAACTGTCCCAGGTCCCTCGCGAACAACAAGGCGCCAAGATTCGTGATAGACCAGCCCGATTCCACCTCGTGGCGGAGGAATGCCTCGCCGGCGAGCGCCTCAATGATGAGCGAACGATTCTCTGGCAGTGGAGTACGTCGTAGATGAAAGTAGGCCGGATAGTCCAGTAGATCCGTGACCTGCTCCACTGTTAGATGGGCGCGAGCCGATGCCTTCTCGAAGGCCTCGTCATCAAAGAGGCGCCAGAGCCTGCGCTCGTGCTCCGGATGATCCTTGAGCTTCTTCTTGTAGGAGCCGATTCGAATGAACTCAGTGTCCCGAAAGCGAATTGGTCGCTCTCGTGGCGGCTCGATTTCTAGTACGACGACTCTTGCGCCTGAATGGTTAACCTCGTGGAAAGAAAAGTACGTTTGAGGCTGTAGCTGCCGTGTCAGGTAGTTCACGAGCTCCTCTTGACCTACCTTCTGAGCCTCGGGGTCGACGGTCGTGCCGACCACAACGTGATCCGAGTCCCGTACTCCCCAGATGAGGTAACCACGCCGGCGGTCCTCGAGCGCAGCGGAGTTGCCTAGGGCGGAGATGTACTCGCCCATCTCGTCCGGATCCTGGTTGTTCTCCTTGAACTCGACCCACTCGGTCTCCCGGTCCAGGGCGAGGATCCGATTGATGGTGTCGAGGAGTTCAGTCTCTTGCAAGGGAGGTGCCACAGGACCATCCTGCCCCAATGCACAACTGTGGGAATCCCTCCCAAAGAGCCGACCCTGCGTTGATTCCAGCCCACGCCGTCCGGCCTGCCCTCGGGTGAGGAGCAGGCTGTTCGCGAACCCGCAGCAGGTGTGCGCACGACCGCACTGCAGGCGACCCGCGCCGGTTCGGGGGTCTTGAAGGTCAGTCACCGGGGGCGTCGATCGTTTTGGTCTCGCGGCTGAGGCCCTGTCCAGCGCCGCGTCGAACGTCGAGGGCTACGCCATGGACCACCGCCTGCCCAACCCCAGGGCAGAGCGGCACAAGCGATGACGCGAGGGGACAGGACGCACAGCGACCAAGAGCTCAACGCCCTTCACGGGCGGAGCCACCACGGCTACCATTGACGTCACGTCAGCACCTCGAGACTGCTGTCGTCCGACCCCCGGAGGTTGCCGCCTCGCGGGGGTCTTACCTGTTCGCGACCGGTGCTCTTATGCCCCACATATGCCCGGAGGCGGGCGAAGCAGAAGGGCCCTGACCGCGTTTCCGCAGGTCAGAGCCCAAAAGCCAAGTGGTCGGGGTGACAGGATTTGAAGTTGTCGCGCAGCTCGAGGACCCGTCGCTGTAGTGGCTGCAGGAGGTGGCGCTCGATCGGGAGGTCGGCGTAGTCATCGAGCATCTCCCCGGCGCGTTCCCGAGTGATGCGGATCGCCACCTTCGACGTCATGAGCAACCCCCGAAGGGCGGACGTCACCTCGGCGTCAATCAACGCCGGGGCATGAAGACGCCGCT
>JAKOZM010000131.1 GCA_029779995.1 Actinomycetes bacterium | reverse complement strand
CGTAGGTCTCCACGGGGTGAGCCATGCGTGCGGTGCGCACCTCGAACGGGCCGATGGACGTGGCGTCGTGCACATGGCGCACGAAGTTGAACTCGTCGTGCATACCCGGCTTCTTGGGCAGCCCATACGCCGCCGCCATCCGATCGGAGGTCCCTTTCGGGCCGAACACCGGGATCCGGGCGGCCGGCCCGTCGGGGCTGTACTTGCGGGCGACGTAGTAGGAGCACAGGTCAATGCAGTGGTCGACATGCAGGTGGCTGAGCAGCACTGCGTCGATCGCGTAGATGTCTGTGTACTTCTGCAGGGCTCCCAGCGAACCATTGCCCAGGTCCAGCAGAATTCTCGTGCCCTCGTGCTCGACGAGATAGCAGGAGGCGGGGCTGTCCGGACCGGGGAAGGAACCGGAACACCCCACGATGGTCAGCTTCATGACACCACCTCGACCGCTGAGTGAACGTCGCGCACCTCAGGACCGAGGAACCGCCTTCCCATGGTCGCAAAAGAATGCGGGTCGCCAGTGGCCAAGAACCTGTGATTCGGCTCACCCAAGGACGGATCGCGCAGCAGTTCATGGGCGGCCAGGGCCTTGTAGACGTCCTTCGCGGTCTCTTCAGCGCTGGAGACCAGCACGACGTCGTCGCCCATCACCCACTGGATGACCCCACTGAGCAGCGGATAGTGGGTACAACCCAGCACGAGGGTGTCCACCTCCGCCTCCCGCAGCGGCGTCAGATACTCCTGGGCCACCCGCAGCAACTCGGGGCCCCCGGTGATCCCAGCCTCGACGAACTCGACGAAGCGGGGACAGGCCTGCATGAACAGTTCGATGCTGGGGGCGGCGGCGAAGGCGTCCTCGTAAGCACCCGAGGTGACTGTGGCCTGGGTGCCGATCACAGCCACCCGGGCGTTGTCGGTGACGCGGGCGGCACGGCGGACGGCGGGCTGGATGACCTCCACCACCGGCACCGCGTATCGTTCCCGGGCGTCGCGCAGGACCGCGGCGCTGGCGGAGTTACAGGCGATGACCAACATCTTCACCCCGTGGTCGACGAGGTGGTCCATGATGTCGAGGGCGTAACTGCGGACCTGAGCCAACGGCAGCGGTCCGTACGGTCCGCGCGCGGTGTCTCCCACGTAGATCACGGGCTCGTGGGGCAACTGGTCGATGATCGCCCGCGCCACGGTCAGGCCACCCACCCCGGAGTCGAAGATCCCCAGTGGGGAGTCGGCGCTCACGCCCACAGCTGTCCCGAGATGGCTCCGGCAGCCTCTTCCAAGGTTCCTTCGTAGGCCCCTGTCGAAAGGTACTTCCAACCCCCGTCACAGACGATGAAGCAGATGTCGGCCGAGTCCCCTGATCCCGCGGCACGGTCAGCCAGACCCAGTGCCGCATGCAGGATCGCTCCGGTGGAGATCCCCGCGAAGATCCCCTCCTCATGCAGCAACTGCCGGGTGCGCATCAGCGCGTCGTGCGGTCCGACGCTGTACCGGGAGGTGAGCACCGAGGGGTCGTACAATTCCGGCACAAACCCTTCATCGAGGTTGCGCAGGCCGTACACCAGCTCGCCGTACCGCGGCTCGGCAGCGATGATCTGCACGTCGGGCTTGTGCTCACGCAGGTACCGCCCGGCCCCCATCAGCGTGCCCGTGGTGCCCAGCCCAGCGACGAAGTGGGTGATCTCGGGCAGGTCGGCGAGAATCTCCGGGCCGGTGGTTTCGTAGTGTGCGCGGGCATTCGCGGCATTGCCGTACTGATAGAGCATGACCCAGTCGGGGTGGCGTTTGGCCATGTCCTTGGCCACCCGGACCGCCTCGTTGCTACCCCCTTGCGCCGGGGAGTACACGATCTCGGCACCCCACATGCGCAGCAACTGCGTGCGCTCGGCCGACGTGTTCTCCGGCATGACACAGATGAGGTGATAGCCGCGTTGGCGCGCCACCATGGCCAATGAGATCCCGGTGTTGCCGCTCGTCGGTTCCAGGATGGTGGCCCCTGGGGTGAGGATCCCGTCAGCCTCAGCCTGCTCGATCATCGCCAGCGCGGCTCGGTCCTTGACCGAGCCGGTGGGATTGAGGTCTTCCAACTTCGCCCACAGGCGCACATCGGGCGTAGGGCTCAAATGCGGAAGACCCACGATCGGGGTGTGCCCGACCGAGGCGAGCAGATGCGGGAAACGCAAGTCAGCCGCCCGCCACCGCAGGCAGGATCGTCACCGAGTCCCCGTCGGACACGGCTGTCTGCAAGCCGTCGAGGAAGCGCACGTCCTCGTCGTTGAGATACACGTTGACGAAGCGCCGCAGGCCGGCATCATCGACGACTCGGTCGCGCAGCCCCGGATACTTGACGTCAAGATCGGCGAGCAGGTCGGACAGGGTCGCACCTTCGGCGCCAACGGTTTTCTCACCGTCGGTGTAGGTGCGCAGGATTGTGGGGATCTGAACCTCGATTGCCATAGGCACTAGGGTACGGACTCCACGATCTGGACTTCCTCCTCGGTCACCTCTGCGTCCACGATGCGGTAACTGCGAAGCTCGGTCGCCTCTGGGTCGCGGGTCGACACAAGGACGTAGTGCGCGTTGGGCTCGCTCGCGTAGCTGATGTCCGTGCGGCTCGGGTACGCCGGCGTCGCAGTGTGGGAGTGGTAGACGACCACTGGCTCCTCGTCGTTGGCATCCATCTGCCGATACAGCCTTAGCAGGTCACCGGAGTCGAACTCGTAGAACGTCGTGGAACGGGCCGCGTTGACCATGGGGATGAATCGCGTGGGCGTGTCACTGCCCACGGGCCCGGCGATCACCCCGCACGCCTCATCTGGGTGGTCCCGGCGGGCATGTTCGATCATGGCGTCGACAAGGTCGCGGCGGATGGTCAGCA
>JAKOZM010000130.1 GCA_029779995.1 Actinomycetes bacterium | reverse complement strand
AGACCTGGGACGTCGAACTCGCGCATGAGCTCGGTGATGCTGGGCAGCTTCGTGCCGACCGGGTACGTGCCGTCAGCGATCCGGGCCCGCAGCGCGTCGGCGATCGCCCCGTACTTGGTGGTGGCCATGAGGTGAGTGTATCATGCCCTTTGCGCCCTCTCAGAGGAGTGATAGGCGACATAATCTATGTTATCGGCGTTCAAGTACCGGGAGTTCCGTTAAGCGCAAGAACTCCCGCCTCCCGACTCACCTCGCCCTGCGAAAGCGTCTCCAGCGTGCCTGCTCGACCGCTCCACACCGTCTTGTTGGCGCCACCTGTCGTTACAGCCAAGCGTGGAGCTCAGCGAGGACAACCCTCTCAAGCATGTCGTAGACGGCGCTGCCTGGCACGCCGAGGGTCTCGACCTGGTGTGGGGCGTCGCCACCGGTTCGCACGTACTCGTAAAACCCGGCTGCCAGGGAGGTAGCAGCCGCAAGTATCCGTGCGGCACGAGGCGCCTCAAATCCATTGCCGCGCAACCACTGACCAAGCACACCTAACGCTGTCCTGAGACGAAACAGCCATGCCTGGACCGCTGGACGATTTTGGTGGGCTTCAGGCGACTGGGCCGCCTCTCGACCCGCGTGATAAGCCAAGCTCAGAATGGGTCCCAGCCAGCTCTCATCGATGGAGACCTCTTGATTTGAGTTCATGCCATCCCAGGTGGCGGCGATCCCGACAGCGTCTGCAGAGGCCTCGTCGACCCAACTCTGAGGGACCGGGGGCGGGCCGGTGAAGATGCCCGGGAGAGGCGACACACCCGTGTGGCGGTAATAGATGTGCCCCGCCTCGTGACCGACCATGAAAGTGGCCAACGCCAGTTCAACAAGACTCACCGCCGCCCGTGCATCTTCAGCCATGTCGACGAAGTCGACTTCGATGCGGCTGCGGGGATGGGAGGCCGTGGCGTCGTCGACCAGACCCGTTGGCTGCTGGCCACGGCGAAGGACGTCCAGGACCTCGGTCCACGAGAGGCTGTACGCCAGGGCGTCGATAAGGGTTGCTGGGTGACCTGCTGGCGTGACAAGGCGGCGCCCGAATACGTTCGCGACCACCCCCATCTGCTTGACGGCCATCAAGGGGATCCAGATCACGGAGTCGGTCTCTGCCGATGCGTCATGAACAGCCGGCCATACGGTTTCAACTCTGGGGTCGCCAAGGCCAGCTAGGTCGGTCGCTACGACAAGATCTGCCGGAGCGAACCGTTGGCGATCCGCCGACATTTCCTGCATCGTCACGACGTTCAGTCGAGCCTTCTCGTAGACATCGAGATAGTCAACGATCTCGTAGCGAGAAGGAGCCACGGCAGAAAGTTCTCGGACTCGCTCGACGTCAGACTCGCTCAAACGCGACCCCAAGCGTCTTTCCCATGTCGCCAACTGCGCTTCGAGCGTCAACGAGTCCGGCGACCTGCCGGCGTCCTCTATATCTCGGCGATGACGTTCTTCGATCTCGGGGTGGCGCCCGCTCAACTGGGGTTGTCATCCTCCTCGTCCAGAGCCTTCCGGAGACCCTCCTCCAAGTCCTCCTGTCGTGAGACCTCCACCTCGGTGGAGCGCTTATCGACTGTGATCGTGATCCTTATTGGTGGCGCCTCCGCTGACTTTCGCCCACCCTTGAATTGGTCGTACAGCCATCCGGTGAAGAGGCCGATGCCGACGTCGTGAAGGATGCCTTGCCAGTCGAGACTCACGATGAGGTCGACCAACTGAGAGCCGTCGAAGCTTCGAGTAGAAGCTCTCTTGACGACCGCCACTCTCCACTCATCGGGTGGAGGAGAGGCCTGTCCCATCGGACCCGTGAACTGGATCACGAATGGGTTGTGGACCGAGCGCATCGTCGTCTCCTCGTGTTTACCGATCCGAGTTTCAGGCTGAACTCAACCTACTGGGCGGTGCGAGCAGCCGCTACAACCCCTCGGTCGAGGACCTCCCGTCCGGTAGGGGGCCGCTGTGGGAGGTGCCAGCCAGAATCGGCGCCATGAATCGGATACTTGGTTGGCCTGCGGTCGACGACGGGACTGCTCGAGAGGCACGGACGCTGACGGTTCATCGTCCGTGGGCGTGGTGCTGGTGGCCGGTCAGCCGCACGTTGGTCCTCGAACACCCCGACGTGACCGATGACCGCACCCCGCGGACCATCAGCGGCCTGCGCGTCGACTGGGGGCTGATCACCGACGCGGTGCGGTATGCCGTGGGGGCCTGCCCTGCCGGCCCAGATGCTCTGCACATGGAGGCGTTCCAGGTCGAGCTGCCGTTCGGGCTGAGTGAGGAGGAGTACGACATCGCTCAGAGCTGGGTCAGCGACGCAACGCCCGTGGTGTACCGGTATGAGGACGACGTCGTCGAGGACGGCCGGCACCGGCTCTGGCTCGGCTGGGATCATGTCCGCGGCGAGGCTGTGCCGGTATTGGCATCCAATCTGCTTTACCTGCGGGACGCCTTGACGGTGATGCCGGAGTTGGCGTCGAGCTTCGTCGAGTTCACGTTGCCGGGGGCGGCCGCGTGGTGGGCGACCGCGCCGGCGGACCTGTGTGACTGTAACGCGCAGCACCGCAGGATGCTCGCGTTCGCCTATGTCGAAGTGTCCGCGCCCGAGCCGATCCCCACAGTCTGGTTCGACCGGTTGGCGAGCTGGGACCGGCGCCTGGAGACGCTGGTCGACCTCCGGCATGCTGGCCGAGCCGATACGGCCCTGATCCGCGACGTCCTCCCCCAGGCGTGGCGGTACCGCCAGGACGACACCTGCCTGGACCGCAGCGCGGCGCTTGAACTCTTCCGGGCTGTGCACGCCACCTCCGGCTTCAGCATGTGGGGCGAGGCATTCCCCCGGCTCAGGGGCTCGCTCACCTTGTTCCGCGGTGCAACGGTAGAGAACCGGCACGGGCTGTCCTGGTCGTCCGACCCCACAACGGCTCAGTACTTCGCCGACCAGCGGCAGCACCCCCGGGCCGCTGCCGAGCTGTGGAGGGTACGGGTCCCGTCGACACGCTGCCTGATGTTCTTTCCTGACGAGGACGAGTTCATCGTTGACCTCGACAGCCTCGAGCATCTCGTCCGCAAGGCGCCACGGGCGGCCCGGGCCTCACTGAGCACGCGCGCCAAGGTGACTTGGTTGAAGTACCTCGAAGACCGACGGATCTGAGAGCCCGTGAACTCGCGAGAGCCTCGCGAGGCCTAGCTCACCGCTCCTGTGATGCCACAATCCGTGGCATGCCCGTCACCGTCACTATCCGCCCCAACGGTGCTCGCACCGAGATTCGCGGACTGCCGTGGACTGGCCGACCTGGCGACACCTATGCCGTCCTGGAGGAGGCGATCGACGCCAGCCGGCAGGGTCAGGTGCAGTACTCCCATCAGGGCCGCTTCTTCAGCGTCGCTCGCAGCCACACCCATTCCCTGATCGCCTACCTGGCCGAGCGCTACGGGCATGTGCACGTGATCCAGCACGGAGGCCTCGCCAAGTGCGTCTCCGCATGTTGGACGGCTGATCCGGGGTCGGCATGGGAGTGCGAATGCTCCTGCGCTGGAAGCAACCATGGCAGCGGTCATGCGATCGGCCGCGTCGTTGCCGAGAGCGGGGCGACGGGCGAGCTGTCCGTGGCCCGCCTCGGGCCGCGGGAGTGGGAGGTCTACGGCAGGGGTTAGACGGGGCACTGGCCGCGCAGGCGACCCGATTTCAGTCCCCAGAGGAACAACCCCAGATCAGGTAGGGCCGCTCGAGGTGACTTCTCGGCGCCCCGCCTTGCGGGGCTGGGTCGGCAAGCGAATGCCATCCGGAAGAGGCGGGAGGCGGCGGCCGGCGCGGTTGTCGGTGTCGGCGATCGCGGCCTGGACGGCGTCCTGGATCCACGCGGACCGGGTGAGGTACCGGTCGTCGTCTTGGTCAGCTCGGATGGCGGCGTCCATGGCCGAGACGAGGTCGGCGCGCAGGGGGTGGTGGCGGGTGAGTCCCACGACCTTGTTCGGGTGCTTGGGGTCAGCCTTGCCGGCGAGCTCGCGCCTCGGCGGTAGGTCGAGCACGCGGCGGCCGCTCACGCCGCGGCGGATGTGCAGCTCGATGACCCAGTGCAGCCATTGGATGAACCCAGCCGGGGTCTCCGGGTGGTGGCGCAGGTCGTACATGTAGGCCGCTCGAGCTCGCTGCCAGACCTCGGGGTCCCACCAGGCGCCGATCGACTCTCGAGATTCAGTCGCCACGAGCCACCCCGCTAACACCCTGCCGGTTGCATTGACGGGGGGCTCTGGCACCAAAAGTGGCTTGGGACAAGGGAATCCGGCCTTGCTTTTCCACAGTGCTGACCATGCGCCCGGGTCCTCCACAGACCCTTGGCGGCTCGGGCTGCGGCGTGCTCACGCGACGAGGATAGCAATCGTCAGTTCCATCTATTCGACAAGGAGTCGAAGACATGAGCAAGACCACCGCCACGGCCTACGAGGTGGGCCACCTCTACGAGGTCGACCCCGGCGCACTGAAGATCGGTGCGAACGTGCGGACCGATCCCCGCCCCGACGCCAAGGAGTTCGCCGCGTCGATCAAGACCCGGGGCGTGCTGGAGGTGATCAGCGCCTACGTCGACCCCGATGGAGGCCTCACCGTCCTGCGCGGTCAGCGGCGCAGCCTCGTCGCCGCCAAGGTCGGCACGCCCACCGGCACCGTCCCAGTGCGGGTGGTGCCCGCTCCCCAGGAGGCCGACCGCATCATCGACCAGGCCAGCGAGAACCTGCACCGCGAGGCCATGCACACCCGCGAGACCCGCGACGCGGTCGAGCAGCTGGCCATGCTCGGCGTGTCGGCTGCTCAGATCGCCAAGCGAGTGGCACTCCCCCGCGCCACCGTCGACGCGGCGCTGAACGTCACCCGCAACCCCGCGACCAAGGACCGGATGGACGCCACCGGCATGACCCTCGAAGAGGCCGCGATCTTCGCCGAGTTCGAGGACGACCCCAACGCCATCGACACCCTGACCGCCGCGTGGGAGGACTCCTGGCGTCGCCGCCAGATTCCGCACATCATCCAGCGGCTGCGCGACGAGCGCGCCGAGGCCCGCGCGCTCCAGGACGAGGTCGACCGGCTACGAGCCGAAGGGCTGCCCGTGCTCGACCCCGCCGAGGTTCCCGCCGACCTGCACCGTCACGCCATGGCCAACCTGCGCACCGACGACGGCGGGATCGTCCCGGAGGAAACCTGGCCCACCGTCACCGGGGCAGCCGTCGCCGTCACGGTCGAGTGGGTGCAGGCCGACGAGCCCGAGACCGACGACGAGGACGACGAGCCCGAGATCAACGACGAGTACGGCGAGGACGACGAGCCCGAGGACCGGCAGGTCTACGTCCCGGTCTGGGTGTGTATCGACCCCGCCGCCGCCAACCTGCACTACGTCCACGACGCCGGGCGTGAGCACTCAGGCACCACGAGCCCGCTGACGGACGAGCAGAGCGCGACACGCTCCGCAGAAGCGGAGGCCCGCCGGGAGGCCGAGAGCGCCGAGCGGCGCCGGGTCATCGCCAACAACAAGGCGTGGAAGGCCGCCGAGGTCGTGCGCCGCCAGTGGCTGACCGGGCTGCTCGCTCGTCGCACTGTCCCTGCCGGAACCGAGGTCCTCATCGCCCGCGCCGTCGTCGGGCGGGAGTACACCCTCAGCCACGCCATGGAACACGGCCATGAGGTGCTGATGAACCTGCTCGGGGTCGTGCCAGTCGAGCGCGAGGCTGCCTGCAACTACGGCAACCGCGCCATGTGCGCCCAGGTCCTCGACCAGGCCACCACTCCCAAGGCCGCCCTCATGCGCACCTTGGCCGCTGTCGTCGCGGCGTGGGAGCAGCGGGCCGGCACCCATACCTGGCGCAACCCCACCGAGTGGGACGACGTGATCATGACCGCGCTCATCGGCTGGGGCTACCCGGCCAGCGATGTCGAGCGGCTGCTGCTGCGCTCCGTCTCCGCAGACGCGGCCCGCTGATCCCTCCACACCCTCTCCCCCGGCTCGCGGGAGTTGCCCTGACTGTGGACAACTCCCGCGAGTCGAATAGATCGAATAGATTTGCAGTAGACGCACCCCCACTCCGAAAGGACTGAGCACCATGGCCCACCAGATCGAGACCCACGGCACCCGAGCCGCCGCCCTGTTCGCCCGCACCGACCCCTGGCACCGGCTCGGTACGACGGTCGCGGGTGCGGCCTTCACCGCCGAGGACGCTATGACGCTCGGCCACTTGGGCGGCTGGAACGTGCGCAAGGCGCCCGTCACTGCGACCGAGATCCACGACGATGGCGTCACCTCGCTGGAAGTCCCCGGCGCGTTCGCCACCGTGCGGACCAACCCGTTCACCGGAGCCACCGAGCCCCTGGGCATCGTCGGTAGCGGATACCACCCGCTGCAGAACGAGGAGCACGCCGCGTTCCTCAACCACCTGGCCGACGTCTCCGGCGCGACCTTCGACACGGCGGGCAGCCTGCGCGGCGGCCGCCAGGTGTTCGTCACCATGCGCCTGCCGGAGCACCTGAGCATCGGCGGCAACGACCGGGTGGACCTGAACATCGCGGCCCTGAACAGCCACGACGGGTCCAGCGCGTTCCGCGTGCTCATCACGCCCGTGCGCGTCGTCTGCGCGAACACCCAGCACGCGGCCCTGCGCAACCACCTCTCGTCGTGGTCGATCCGCCACACCCGAAACGCCAAGGCCGCCGTCCAGGCCGCCCGCGACACCCTCGGCCTGACCTTCGCGTACGTCGAGGCCTTCGAGGCCCAGGCGGAGCGGATGATCAACACCAGCGTCACCGACGCCGCCTTCTTCGAGCTCGTGCAGAACCTGTTCCCCTCGCCCTCCCCGGAGGCCCCGGCACGTACCCGCAACGCCGCACGGCGCCGCCAGGCGAGCCTGGCCCACCTGTGGCACGACGCCTCCACCCAGTCCGGCATCGCAGGCACCGCGTGGGCGGCCTACCAGAGCGTCGTCGAGTACGTCGACCACTTCGCCCCGGTCCGCGACAAGGCCGACGCCGCCACGGCCCGCGCGCTGCGCCTGCTCACCACCGACGAGCCCGCCCGGATCAAGGCCCGGGCGTGGACCGCACTCACCCCGGCCTGAACACCACCAGAGGAG
>JAKOZM010000488.1 GCA_029779995.1 Actinomycetes bacterium | reverse complement strand
TGGGCTTCCAGCGGTCGGTGAAGTCGGGCTTTGGCTTGGAGCGCACCAGGACGGTGACGCGGACCTTGTCGTAGCCCTTGGTGTTGACCCGGATGAAGCCTTTGCGGGTCACGGTGGTGCGGCAGAAGGCGGTCTGTCCGGCTGCGGCTGCTGCTACTGGCCGGCACAGGACCACTGGCTTGAGCAGGACACAGCTGCTCTTCTTGGTGGTGATCTTCTTGACCAGGACCCGGTTGCCGACCTTCTTCACCTTGGGGGTGGTGAGTTTCGGCTCGATCGGGCAGATCTGCTTGACCACGACCGGGCTGACCACCGCGACGGTGAAGGTGTCCTGAGCGGAAACCTCCTGGCCGTTCTTGTCCTTGCCGGTGGCGGTACCGATGTTGGTGGTGGCCAGGGTAATCGGCTGGCTGCAGGTGTAGATCCAGGTTTCGCCTGGCTGCAGTTTGCTGTCAGCGTTGCTGTCACCGGAGGTGTAGGTCACTGGTGCGCACTTGTCGTCGCTGACCTTGACGTCGCTCAGTTCAGCATCGCCGGGGTTGGTCACCGTGTAGGTGTAGGTGACCGTCTGGCCGGGGTTGACCTGGGTGGCCGATCCGGTCTTGACGATGTTGATCCCGGGTTTGAGGATCTCGTTGGTGACCGTGACGGACACGTTCTGGTCCTTGCGGGTCACTGTGACCTTGCCATCGGCGGGGTCGTACACCGGTTGGGAGAACGACCAGCCGGCCGGCGGGTCGGTGGGTTTGGCCTCCGACACGACACACTCGGTTCCGGTCGGGATACCCGTGATGGTGGTGGACTCCCCGGCCTTGAGCGCGACGGTCTGCTTGGCCTCATCGCCGCACTGGTAGCCGATGGTGAACGCCTTGTCGTAGCCCGAGGACTTCGGGTTGAACGACTTGGTGATCGTCAACGAACCCAGGTCGCGGGTGTTGAGGATGGTGCAGGTGACCCGGTCACCCTTGGACAGGGTGATCTTGTCGCCGGTGTTGAGCACCTGCACCGATGCCTCACCCTCGACCGGGGTGCTCACACACGCCCAATCACTGGGGGAGTACCCGCCAGGACCGGTCTCACCAAGGGTGTACTGGGTGCCTGCGTACACATCCTCGAAATCACCGGAACCGCCCGGGGTGGAGATGTTGCGGTCCTGCTTCTCGGCCGCGTCAGCCTTGGCCGTCAGGATGAACTGGTCCGCGCTTGCGGTGCCGTTGACCTGCTTGACCAGCTTCAACTGCGCGAGGTTGCGCGAGTTCGTGATCGTGCAGGTCTTGAACTCGCCGGGAGCCAGCGACACCTCGTCGCCTGGGTTGACCACCTCGGCCGCGTCGTCCTCGTCGGTCACACACACCCACACGTCTCCGGGGGTGTAGTTGGCCGGACCGGCCGACTCCGTCAGCTTGTAGGTCACTCCGGAGTACACCTCGGCCCACGCCACATTGTTGCCAGGGACCTTGTCGATGTCCTTGCCGTCGAACGGTGCCGCGGCATCAGCGGACAACAACCAGTCCGCCTTCGTGCCGGATCCTCCGCCTAGCACCTCTTTCTGCAGACGCAGGTTCGCGGTCTGCTTGCTGTTGGTGAAGGTGCAGGTGACCCGAGTGCCCGCCGAGACGGTCACGTTGGCCTTGTTGCCCACACGGTCCACAGCCGAACCCTCACACTGCAGGTTGGTCAAGGACCAACCTGCGGGGACCATCTCCTCCACCGAGTACTGACCTGGTGCGATCTTGCCGCTGGACTTCTCCTGGCCGTTTGTCAGGGGGAAGTTCTGGTTGTTGTTCCAACCCGTGGGCTTGAACGTGAACTCCTGCGTGGCACCGGTCGGGTTGGTCAACTTCTTCACGACCAGCTCGCCCTTGCGGGTGTTGGTGACGCTGCATGTCACCTCGGTGGTCCCGGCGGGGATGGTGATGCGGTCCTTGTTGATCCCGGTAACTTCGATCTCCTGGTCGCAAGTCCAGTCACCGGAGAGGTAGTTGTTCTGTTCGCCGTCCGGTGCCGTTTCGCCCAGCTGGTACTCGACACCCGACCACACGGTCTCGAAAGCCACTTGGTCTCCGGGCTTCGAGTACGACGGCGCGTTCGCCGGGCCAGTTGCGGTCATGATCCACTGATCAGCGGTCGTACCTCCACCGACGACGGTCTTGCGCAGTCGCAAGGTGCTGGTGGTGTGCTTGTTGTAGATGAGACAGCTCAGCCGCTGGTCGATGGTGATATCGGGGACGTCGAACTGGGCCTTGCCATTGGCAACGGTCAGATCACCCTGAACAGGGGTCCGGGTGCTGCCTGGGAACTCACACCGGTAACCGAAGTTGACCCGTGGGTTGTAGTCCGGCTGCAGAGTCTCGCTGATGCGTAACGTCGGATCCTTGGTGATCCAAGTTGCGTTTGGTTTGTACTGGAACTGGACCGTGCCTTCAGCGGGGTCGGTGGGCAGGGTAGGGGCGACTGCGGTAGTTCCGCTCACGCTCTCGTCGGTGTTGTTGACCGGGGTGGTCCAGGTGAAGTCCTCGGGGTTCGTGGCGCCAACCACCTCGGCGCCGATGTTCCAGCCCGAGGTGGGCACATAGGTGCCGTTGAGACCGGAGTCGGTGAGCTTCTGGATCGTGATCGCGCCCCGACACAGCGAGGTGGCGATGTTCTTGAGCGACTGTTCGAGGCCTGCAAAGGTCTCGCTGATCAGCACGTCGAAATCATTGATTGTGGAGTTTGCGGGCACTGAGTTCACCAGGGTAGGACCGGACACCTTCTTCAGGCGCTCCTTGGAATCAGGGTCGCTGCCCAAGGCCACGCCGACGGCAAGCACACGGTTGCCAAGTGCCTTGAGGGCGTTCGCGCGGGGGATCGCGGCATCTGTGGCCGGGCCAGGTGCGGCGGACGTGCTCGTCGTCGTTCCGACTCTGGTGGGGTCGCCATCGGTGATGAACACCACCAGACCGTTTTGAATCTCGTTCACCGGTTGGTTCGCGAACCAGAGGGCCGATTCCCAGTTCGTGCCTGGGTAGGTG
>JAKOZM010000440.1 GCA_029779995.1 Actinomycetes bacterium | reverse complement strand
ACCTCTGCGTGATCACGCAGCACGTCGAGGTAGGTGACGACCTTGGCGTGCTCAACACCCGGGACATCAGGGATGCGTGGCAGCACCCCCGTGGCCAGGATCACTTCGTCGAAGTCCACCAGATCCTCGACTGTCGCGGGCGCCCCCAGTTTGACCGTTACGCCGGCATCAGCCAGGGCGTTGCGGTAGTAGCGCAGAGTCTCGGCGAACTCCTCCTTGCCGGGAATCTGACAGGCGTAGTTGAACTGTCCGCCGATCTTGTCAGAGGTCTCGAATAGCGTCACGTCATGACCTCGCTGAGCCGCTGTGACCGCACATGCCAGCCCGCCCGGGCCGGCCCCCACGACGGCGATGCGGCGTCCCGCCGAGACCGGTTCGATGGTGAGCACCGTCTCGTGGCAGGCGCGGGGGTTGACCAGGCATGAGGTGAGTTTCAGCGCAAACGTGTGGTCCAGACAGGCTTGGTTACACGCGATGCACGTGTTGATGCGGTCAGCCCTGCCCTCAGCGGCCTTGGCCACGAAATCGGGGTCGGCCAGGAAGGGCCGAGCCATGGAGACCATGTCCGCCTGACCGCTGGCGAGCACCCGCTCGGCGATCTCCGGGGTGTTGATGCGATTGCTGGCCACCAGGGGGATGCTGACGGCACCCTTGAGTTGCTCGGTGACCCACGTGAAGGCGGCGCGGGGTACCGACGTGGCGATCGTCGGGATGCGGGCCTCGTGCCAGCCGATGCCGGTGTTCAGGATGGTCACCCCAGCGGTCTCAAGGGCTTGCGCCAGTTCGATCACCTCATCCAGGGTGGAGCCCTCATCCACGAGGTCGAGCATGGACAGCCGGAAGATGACGATGAAGTCGGCGCCGACCGCCTCCCGTACCCGTCGCACAATCTCCAACGGGAACCGGGTGCGGTTGGCGTAGGAACCGCCCCAGTCGTCGGTTCGCTGGTTGGTGCGCGCTGCGATGAACTCGTTGATGAGGTACCCCTCTGAGCCCATGATCTCGACGCCGTCGTAGCCGGCAGACTGCGCGAGAGCAGCGCAGCGCGCGAAGTCCGCGATGGTTTGCTCGATCGTGTCCGGCGTCATCTCGTGGGGCACGAAAGGCGAGATGGGTGCTTTCAGCGGGCTCGGCCCGACGAGTTCGGGGTGGTAGGCGTACCGGCCGAAGTGCAGGATTTGCAAGCAGATCCTGCCGTTTTCGGCGTGGACGGCCTCCGTGACGACGCGATGGGCATCGGCTTCCTCGGGTGTCGTGAGGGCGGCGCCCATCTGCCATGGCCGTCCCTCGTCGTTGGGCGCGATCCCCCCGGTGACGATCAGTCCCACGCCACCGCGGGCCCGCTCGGCATAGAAGGCCGCCATCCTCGCGAACCCGTCCTCGGCCTCCTCAAGGCCGACGTGCATCGAACCCATCAGCACCCGGTTGGGCAGGGTGACGAAGCCAAGGTCAAGGGGCGCGAGAAGGTGCGGGTACTCCATGCCAGGCAGTATTCACCCCGGACGGTGGACCAACGGCAGGGGGACAGTCATGTGCC
>JAKOZM010000438.1 GCA_029779995.1 Actinomycetes bacterium | reverse complement strand
GCGCGGGATCGGCCAACCCCGAAAATGTATGTCAGGCCGATCTCGACGCGCTTCTCACGCGGCAGATCGACCCCCACAATGCGTGCCATAGGGCAGTTCTCCTACTGGTTGACGAAGGTGTGGTGGCGTCGTCGGTCCCACCGCCCTGGTGGGTCCCCGGCCTTCGAATCCCGGGGGTGGCGTCTGGCAGCTCTATGGCTTCGAGCGCCAGGTTCGGACGACGTCAAATCCCAGGGGTCAGCCCTGGCGCTGCTTGTGGCGAGGGTTCTCGCAGATCACCATGACGCGACCATTCCTGCGAATCACCTTGCACTTGTCGCAGACCTTCTTGACGCTCGGTTGAACCTTCATGGGTGTCCTACTTAATCCTCACTTGTACCGGTAGACGATGCGTCCCCGGGTCAAGTCGTAGGGCGAGAGCTCCACGACCACACGGTCATCCGGAAGGATCCGGATGTAATGCATGCGCATCCTGCCTGAGATGTGGGCCAGGACCTTGTGGCCGTTGTCCAACTCGACCCGGAACATTGCATTGGGTAGTGACTCGATGATCGTGCCTTCGAGCTCGATCGCGTCGTCCTTCTTACCCATGCGTGAACCAGATCTTTCTCAGGGGATGTATGGCATGCGTGCAGAACCGCAGTTCCGCACTTTTCGAGTGTACGCTACGCGCCGTTGTCCGGAATAGAGGGGTATGCGGGCGTATCGCGGATGCGTCAGTTGAACGCCGACACCTGCACACCCAACGCGCCCAGCTCGCCCGCTCCGCCGTCCCGGGCCGTGAGCACCCACGGCCCGGTGCTGGTCACGGCCACGGTGTGCTCCCAATGGGCGGCCAGCGAACCGTCCATCGTCACCACCGTCCAGTCGTCCTCCAGAGTGGTGTTCTCCGCCGCACCGAGGGTGATCATGGGCTCGATGGCGATGACCAGCCCCGGCACCAGGTGCGGACCTTTTCCCGACGGTCCGACATTGGGCACGTCCGGGGCCATATGCATCTGCGTGCCGATGCCGTGCCCGACGTAGTTGCGCACGATGCCGTAGTCGTGAGCGGCTCCCCGCACGACCTGCTCGACCGCCGCGCCGATGTCGGTGAGCCGACCTCCGGGCCGGGCGTGCGCCAACCCGTGCCACAGCGCGCAACGAGTGGTGTCGGACAACTCGGTGGCACCCCGGCCCACCTGCCCGACCGCGCAGGTCACCGCGGCGTCGCCGTGCCAGCCGGCGAGGATCGCTCCGCAATCGACGCTGACCAGCGAACCCTCGGGAATCGGCTCGTCGGTGGGGATGCCGTGCACGATCGCATTGTCGATGCTCACGCAGATGCTCGCGGGGTACCCGTAGTAGCCCAGGAAGGACGGGACAGCCCCGGCCGAACGAATGACCTCCTCGGCGATCGCGTCGAGGACCTTGCCGGTGACCCCGGGCTGCACAGCGGCCACGACCGCCTCCAGCGCGTCGGCGACCACCAACCCGGCCGCGCGCATCAGGTGAATCTGCTCGTCGGTCTTGATCTGCAGTTTCGGAGCCCGATGGAACACTTAGGCCTCCAGCGCGCTCAGCAGCCGCTCGGTGACCTCGTCCATGGCGCCCATCCCGTCGACCTGCACCAGCAGACCCCGCTGGGAGTAGACCCGCACGAGTGGCTCGGTTTGCTCGGCGTACACATCCATCCGGCGCCGGATCACCTCTTCGGTGTCGTCGGCGCGACCCTGTTCCTGCGCCCTGTTGAGCAGCCGGGCCACGACCTCGTCGGTGTTCGCCGTGATCTCGACGACCTTGTCCAGGTCCGATCCCAGGCCAGCGAGAATGGTGTCGAGTTCGCCGACCTGCGCCAGCGTGCGGGGGTAGCCGTCGAGGATGAAGCCCTCGGCCGCGTCCGGCTCGGCCAGGCGGGCAGCGACCATCGAGTTCGTCACCTCGTCGGGGACGTACTCACCGGCCTCCATGTACCGCTGGGCCTCGAGCCCGAGAGGTGTGCCCGCTGCCAGATTCGCGCGGAAGATCTCGCCTGTGGAGATGTGCGGGACCTGCAGGTGCTCCGCGATCTTGACCGCCTGCGTTCCCTTACCTGCCCCGGGAGGCCCCATAAGAACCATTCGCATCATCTCAAGAACCCTTCATAGGATCGCTGTTGCAGTTGTGCCTCGATCTGCTTCACCGTATCGAGTCCGACACCCACCATGATCAGCAACGAGGTCCCGCCGAAGATGAAGCTCTGCCCGACACCTAATGCCCCAAAGGCATAAAGCGGGATCACCGCCACGATCGCGAGGTAGATCGAACCCGGGAACGTCAACCGGCTCAGCACGTACGACAAGTACTTCTCGGTGGGTTTGCCGGCCCGGATGCCCGGGATGAAACCGCCGTACTTCTTCATGTTGTCGCTGACCTCGACCGGGTTGAACGTGATCGAGACATAGAAGTAGGCGAAGAAGATGATCATCGCCACATAGAACAGGATGTACAGGGGCTCGGTGCCGGTGGACAGGTTGCGCTGGATCCAGATGCCCCACGAGGCGTTCGTGTTGCCGCTGACCGTTGCCAGCAGTTGCGGGATGTAGAGCAGGGAGGAGGCGAAGATCACCGGGATGACACCAGCCATGTTGACCTTCAGCGGGATGTAGGTGCTCGCCCCGCCCATGAGCCGCGAGCCCACCATCTTCTTGGCGTACTGCACGGGGATCCGGCGCTGAGCCTGCTCCACATAGACGACCGCGCCGATGATGACCACCCCGACCGCCAGCGTCATGGCCAGCACGAACGCGCCACGGGTCACGTAGATCGAGTAGAACTGCCCCGGCATACCCGCGATGATCGACACGAAGATCAGCAGCGACATACCGTTGCCCACCCCGCGGTCGGTGATCAGCTCACCGAACCACATCAGCATTGCGGCACCGGCCGTCATGACCAGGATCATCGTGATGATCAGAGGCACCGACTGGTTGGGGATCAGGTTCTCGTTACAGCCCTGGAACAACTGCCCGGGTGAGCGCGCCAGCGAGATGAACGCGGTGGCCTGCAGCACGGACAGACCGATGGTCAGATACCGGGTGTACTGGGTCATCTTCGCCTGGCCGGACTGACCCTCTTTACGCAGCGCCTCGAGTCGCGGGATGACCACCGTGAGCAATTGGATAATGATGCTGGCCGTGATGTACGGCATGATGCCCAGCGCAAAGACGCTCAACTGCAGCAGCGCGCCGCCGCTGAACAGGTTGATGAGCCCATAGAACGAGTTTCCCTCGACCAGCGCCAGACAGTTCTGGATCGCTGTGGAGTCCACGCCCGGAGTGGGGATCACCGCCCCGACCCGGTAAAGGGCGATCAGGCCCAGCGTGAACAGGATCTTATTGCGCAGGTCCGGAGTCCGGAACGCTGCTGCGAACTGCGATAGCAAAGATCCTCCTCGCGCACTGGTAGCGCGCATGCGACATCGACTGGTACTGACCCTGAGGGTAGCAAGGGCGCCGCGCGCTGTGGTGCGGCAGCCGTGGTCGGTGTGCTCGGATTACCGCCCGTATGCCGCTTCGAGCACCTGACCGGCTTGGGTGACGAGTGCCGCGTCGGTGGCCGGACGCGTCGGTGATGAGCGACCACCGGTGAATCCGAAGATCACCGGCGCCTGCACCAGGCCCGCCAGGTTGTACCACTCGGACCAGCGCAGCCCGGGTGCGCGGGTGACGTGCAGGATCTGACGTTGGGGCCACCAGATCCGCTCGTAGCGCAGGAACACCTTCTCCAGGTTGCCGGTGGTCAGCCCGTCCAGGTAGCTCCGCAGCCAGGTCGGCCAGGGCAAGGCGGGCAGATCCTGCTGCAGGACTGCCAGCGGGACAGCCACGATGGCCGCGTCGGCGGTGATGTCGCCAGCAGTCACCGAGTCCCCCACTCGCAGCTGCCGCACCGGGCTGTTCAGGCGGACGTCGAGGTTCTTGGCCATCATGGCCGGCACAGCACTGAAACCACCCTGCACAAGTCGGTCCTCGCCCCGGTACACGTTGCCTTCCCACAGGGCTTGGGCGCCAAGGGCAGCTGCGGGCAGGCCGTACTCAAGGTCGAACTCGCTGTGCTGGACGAGTCTGCGCGCCGCGGTGTCGGCGGTCCAGCCTTGCTGACGCAGCGATCTGCGAGCGCTGACCGATCTCGGTGGCTTACGAGCACCTATCGCTTTGGCCGCACGCCAGAGCTCGGATTCCGCCGCCGCGACTCCCGGGGCTGGCCCGCCCGTTGTGAAGTCGCGGGCAATCGCATCCTCGTAGTCGGTGGGAACCAGCGACAGCCCAGCCGCCTTGACCACGGCCACCATGGGATTGCCGGTGACACCGTGGATCCACGCTGCCCCCTTCTCTGCCGGCACACCCATGGAGGTATCGGTGAAGACCCGACCGCCGATGCGATCGCGGGCTTCGGCGACGATCACGGTGCGTCCGGCCTCGCGTAGGACGGTGGCCGCGCGCAGCCCAGCCAACCCCGCGCCAACGACCAACACGGTGCGAGCGCCCGGGATCTGGTCCAGCAGGCGTCGGGCGGCACGCTCGCCGGAGAGGTATGCGCCGTGCACGGTCGCCGGGTAGTCGGTCGCGGTGTACTCCCCGGCCAGCACGATCCTTGCCTTGATGATCGCTCTGCCGAGTTCCTCACGCACCCAGTACGGGGTCCCCGGGGGGAGCGCGGAATACGATCCGCGGGCCCATTCATCGGTGTCCCAGCGGGTGACGACGCTGGCGACGATGTCGGCGTCAGCCGCGTCGCTGCGTTCGGTGCAGCCGGCCAGGGTCAGCGCCGCCCCTGCCTTGAGAAGGTCGCGCCGGTGCATGGATCCCACGGTAGGGGCCTGGGACGTGCTGTGGCGCTGGCTCCGACGGGTTCGCCCACGTCAGCCACTACGCGCAGAACCGCCCCCTTCGTTCAGGATCGCCCCTCCCGAAGGGGCGGCTCTGAACGAACGCGGCGAAACTGCGCCGAAGACAGCGAGGGCCGCCGGAGCCTACGCTCCAGCGGCCCTCGTCACGCACTTAACCGACGGTGACTGACCCGCCAGCGGCCTCGACCTTACTCGTCGCGGTCGCGGAGGCAGCATCAACGCTGACCTGCACGGCCACCGAGATGTCGCCGTTGCCCAACAACTTCACAGGCTGGTTCTTGCGCACCGCACCCTTGGCCACGAGGGTCTCCTTGGAGACCTCGCCACCCTCCGGGAACAGCGCCTGCACCTGAGCAAGGTTCACGACCTGGAAGGTCACCTTGTTGGGGCTCTTGAAGCCCTTGAGTTTGGGCAGACGCATGTGCAGCGGCGTCTGGCCACCCTCGAAGTAGGCCGGGAT
>JAKOZM010000431.1 GCA_029779995.1 Actinomycetes bacterium | reverse complement strand
CACGTTGATCTCGGCCAGTGCCGCGCGGCGGATCGCCTGCCAAGCCGGGATCCTCCCCGCAGTCCTGGGCGGCCCCGGACAGATCCTCGACCTCGGCCGACATCACCGGTTCTTCAGCGACCCACAACGCACCGCCCTCGCCGTCGTGTACGACACCTGCGCCGCGGAAGGGTGTGACCGACCCTTCGCGTGGTCGGAGCTACATCACCAGCATCCGTGGTCCAAAGGCGGGTTCACCGACCTCGACCTCGCGATCCCGTTGTGCGGCTACCACCACCGGCTGATCCACGACCCCCGCCACCGCCACCACATCACCACCAACAGCACCGACAGCACTGGCGGCCACAACCCCCGAGGGGCCAAGACCGTCCACTTCCACGAACAGTCGATGAGCGCACCAGGGCGAACAGGCGACGACAGTCGGCGTCGGGTGGTCACCTCATGAACGCCGCGCCCGCAGGCGGGATCACAGCGCCTCTTCGCGGGAGTGCCGCGTCGTCAGGCGGGAGTGCTGCGTCGGCATTCGATTGCGCGCGACACGTGACGCAGCCACCTCGCGATTCGATACGGCATATCGAGGCGTAGCCGGTACCGGTCGAGGCCGAGGGCCCGGACGGGCATTGCGGCTTCGGGGTCGGCGGCGGCGGGCTTGCGGCCAGGGCTGGCGTGGCCAGACCAGTGGGTGGCGGCCAAGCTCGTGACGGGGACGCATTGAAGGAGCTGCACCGACAAGTCCGTCGAAGAGAGGGCGACCAGTCATCGGACTGACGCGTTTGGCTGCTTCCAGCCGCGGCAGACAGCCAAACGCGTCAGTTGGGGCCCCACGGGTGTCAACGGCCAAGCTGAGGTCCCCGCTGGTGGCCAAGTGGAAGTCCCCACTCTCTGCGGGTTGTTCAGTTGGTCAGGGGCTCACCTCCGTGGCGGGTTCGGGCTTGGCGCATGCGGTAGGACTGGCCGGAGGTGACCACGGTGGTGGCGTGGTGCAGGAGCCGGTCCAGGAGGCTGACGGCGGTCGTGTGTTCGGGCA
>JAKOZM010000423.1 GCA_029779995.1 Actinomycetes bacterium | reverse complement strand
GGCAGTCGTCGCATCGGCAACCTCGGCTGTATGACGCGACGGTTCCGCATGGGAAGAAGTTGGGGCGCTTAGCTTCGTAGAGCCGATCGAGGGTTGCCTGCTGCTGCTCGGGTGTTTTCGCGTCCCAGGTTCGCCTGAAGGACTCGCTGCGCTTCCGGAGTGCCTCGGGCGTGTACGCCTTGGCTCGTGCGCCGTCTAGGTTTCCGACTGAACCTGCGGCTTTGCGCCGCCTCCCCTCCCGGGTGACTCGGTACTTGCCGTGGCCCTTCTTGTGCGCCTCGTGCAGAGGTGTCATGTCCCTGGCCTTGGCACGGTCGGAGTAGAAGGCGCTGAAGGCGGGATCTGCCACCGACTCCCTGATCTTCAGGTCGCAGATGTTGCGCATGGTGAACTTGTCGATGCCGTGCTTGAGGGCGGCGTGGTTGAGCGGCGACTTCCACGGGCCGCGTCCGCAGACGGGGCACATCTGTTGGAGCAGGAGTTGGCGTGCTTCGGAAGGGGTGACGCCCCACTGCTCCGGCTCGGGCGGGGCAGGCTCCGAGGGTCTGGGCATAGGGGAAACGGTCGCACATGTAGGTCCTCACTGGTGCCGATGAGCTGTGCCAGAGTGGGGAGGTGACTGAGATCCGGCCCGTGCGCGCTCTTCCCAGGGCCCGGCGAGTTGATGTTGACGACGAGCTGCCTGAGTGTTGTAGGGCCGTCCCGTTGCGACTTCCTCGGCCGCGTGGCGCGGTGTACGAAGTCACCGGTGGCATGGACGTGGGGACCGCGTGGGATCTGGGCCTGGATGCGTGGACGCTGAGGGTCGGCGTCAGCTGGGACGACGAACACGACCAGCTGGCCAATGCTGTTGCCTCGCACATGGGCCTGGAGGAAGCTCTGCAGGGAGAGCTCGTCGCGGCATTGGCCGATCACGGGGTCGAGTTCGACGCTTTCGGACAGATGTGGGTGGGTAGCCAGGAGCTGGTTACGGCGAGTTTGTACAACGACCTCAACAGGGCTGCGGGCCGCATGTACCTCCACGACGGTCGCAGCTTGTTCGGCGCCGCGGACTCGGATGCAGCGGACCTTGGGGAGATGGTCGCGCCGCTGGTGAATCTGTTCGACCGGGACGTTATGTGGTCCGATGACGTCGTCGACGTGCTCGGCGAGGAGGTAGAGAGCGCTGACCTCGCCGTCTTTCTGAGGTCTGTTCGCATTACCCCGATCCTGCGCGGCCACGGCCTCGGTGCTTGGGCCGCTGCCCAGGCCGTGGCCTTGTTCGACCACGGCCGGTCCTTGGTCGCGACCCTCGCGGCGCCACTCTCCAGACGGGACGGGATCCCCGGGTTCACCGATGACCATCAGGATCTGACTCCGGCCGAGGAGGCGATGTGGCTCGCCGCGCAGGACCGCCTGGCGCGCCACTGGTGCGATTGTCTTGGTCTGACCCCGCTCGAGGAGGAACCGAGCATCTTGGTCTGGCACAGCCAATACCGCAATGAAGCGCTCGAAGCGTCTCTGTCGCTCTGGCGATGAGCCCTTGCCCAACGTGCTTAGGGCAAGACCCCCGCGCATCTTTTGACCGCGTCGGTCCCGCCGGGCCGGTCGAAGCCGCGATCCCACCCAATACGGTGGGTCGCGTGAGGCCTTCGTACCGGGTGCTGCGTGAGCGCCGGGGCGCGCGCGCGTCCCTAGACACCGTTGCTGACGACCTGAAGGCTGCGCTGCCCCACGCGCCGTCGGCGCGCTGCATGAACCCCGAGTGTTCGGAGGTCTGCGAGTGGCCACAGGGCGGCGGCCGCCCCGCCCGGTTCCACGACCGCGCCTGCCAGGAGCGGTTCCAACTGGTGCAGCGTCGTCTTGTCAATGAGCAGGAAGACATCCTCTCCGCGCTGGCTCGTGCGCCTCGGCCATCCAGATCGGAGAGGATCTTCTTGGAGAATCAGCTGGCGCGGCGGCGCTGGTTGCTCGAGCGGTACCCAGACCCGCTCCATCGTCTATAACAAGCGGTTAGAGAGCCGGGGACCGCCATAACA
>JAKOZM010000118.1 GCA_029779995.1 Actinomycetes bacterium | reverse complement strand
TGGCTCGTCGACGAACTATACGAGCAGTACCTGAAGGACCGGCATTCCGTCGACCCGGCGTGGTGGGATTTCTTCGCTGACTACGCCCCCTCGGATCCCGCCCGCGCTGCGGCGTTGAGGAGCAAGTTGGCCAAGCCGGCGGACCAGGCCCCTGCGGCCAAGGAACCGAAGCCGGTCGCACCCCAGGTGACGCCTGCCGAGGCCACGGTTCTGCGCGGTCCGGCGGCCCGGGTGGTCACCAACATGGAGGCCAGCCTCACGGTGCCCACCGCCACCAGCGTGCGTGCGGTGCCGGCGAAACTCTTGGTCGACAACCGGGTGGTCATCAACAACCACCTCAAGCGCAAGCGGCAGGGCAAGATCAGTTTCACGCACCTGATCGGCTACGCGATGGTGCAGGCGATGAAGACCATGCCCAGCATGAACGCCTCCTACGCGGAGGTCGACGGCAAGCCGGCGGTCATCTCCCACGACACCATCGGGCTGGGGATCGCCATCGACCTCGAGAAGCCGGACGGCACCCGGCAACTGTTGGTACCCAGCATCAAGGGCGCCGAGGCGATGGACTTCGCCTCCTTCCGCCACGCCTACGAAGACCTCATCCACCGAGCCCGTACGGGCAAGCTCGGAGTCGACGACTTCGCGGGCACGACTGCCAGCCTCACGAACCCCGGCACGATCGGCACCGTGCATTCGGTGCCGCGGCTGATGCCCGGGCAGGGCGTCATCGTCGGGGTCGGCGCGATGGAGTACCCAGCGGAGTTCCAGGGTGCGGCCGTCGAGACCATCGTGCGCAGCGGAGTCAGCAAGATCCTCACCCTGACCTCGACCTACGACCACCGCATCATCCAGGGCGCCCAGTCCGGGGAGTTCCTGCGCCGGATGCACGGGCTGCTGCTGGGCGAGAATGACTTCTTCGTCAACGTCTTCCGCTCGCTGCGGATCCCCTATGAGCCGATCCGGTGGGCGCAGGACATCGCTCTGCGCCACGACGACGAGATCTCCAAGACCGCCCGTGTGCAGGAGTTGATCCATGCCTACCGGGTGCGGGGGCACCTGATGGCGGACATCGACCCGTTGGAGTACAAGCAGCGCGCCCATCCCGACCTCGACGTCGCCAGCCATGGCCTGACGCTGTGGGATCTCGACCGGGAGTTCGCGACCGGCGGGTTCGGCGGCATACCGTTCATGAAACTGCGCGACATCCTCGGCATTCTGCGCGACTCCTACTGCCGCACGATCGGTGTGGAGTACATGCACATCCAAGACCCCGAGCAGCGCGAGTGGATCCAGGCCCATGTCGAGCAGCCGTACGCCCCACCCACCCGCGACCAGCAGATGAAGATCCTGCGCCGCCTCAATGCCGCGGAGGCCTTCGAGACCTTCCTGCAGACCAAGTACGTGGGGCAGAAGCGGTTCTCCCTCGAGGGCGGCGAGTCCACCATCCCCGTACTCGACGAGATCCTCGACGCGGCCGCCGATGAGCAACTCGCCGAGGTGGCGATCGGGATGCCGCACCGCGGCCGGCTCAACGTCCTGGCCAACATCGCCGGCAAACGCTACGCGCAGATCTTCCGCGAGTTCGAGGGCGGCACGATGGACTCCGTCATGGGCTCCGGGGACGTGAAGTACCACCTCGGCAGCGAGGGTGAGTACACCGCGGACAGCGGCGAGACGGTCGAGGTCTACCTGGCCGCCAACCCGAGCCACCTGGAGGCCGTGAACCCGGTCCTGGAAGGCATCGTGCGGGCTAAGCAGGACGAACTCGACCGGGGCGAAGAGTTCCCCGTGCTGCCCGTCCTGATGCACGGTGACGCGGCGTTCGCCGGTCAGGGGGTCGTGGCCGAGACGCTGAACCTGTC
>JAKOZM010000371.1 GCA_029779995.1 Actinomycetes bacterium | reverse complement strand
GCAAGCTCGCCAGCCGCCGCGAACATCATGGGGATGGTCTCGGGCCCAGTGTCGAATCCGCACCAGGGGTCTGCCACGTAGAGGTCCACCTCGGCCTCGTCACGACTCAACCACTCGTAGCCGGTGCGCTGCTCGAATCCGGCATTGAACGCCTCCAACCCGACCGGACCCTCCGACTGCGCGAGGCTCGCCGCCAGTACGTCCAGTGCGGTGGTCCCGGACAGCACCACACCGGCGTACACCTGCGATGCCGTCAGCAACAGCGACTGAGCCGCGAAGGAACCCATCGAGTGAGCGATCAGGAACAGCGGCAGCCCCGGATTGTCCCCGGCCAGCTGGGCACCCAGCTGACCCATATCGGCGATCAGCCCAGCAAACCCAGCCGTCCCGAAGTTGCCGAGATCGTTCTCACCAGTGCTCCCATGCCCACGGTGGTCGGCTGCCACCACCACGTACCCGGCCTGATTGAGCGCTCTGGCCAGGCGGTCGTAGCGCGCGGAGTGTTCAGCGAGGCCGTGCGCGATCTGAACGACGCCGACCGGGTCCTCGACCGGCCAGGTGAAGGTGCGGATGGTGGTGGCGTCGGCGGCGGACTCAAAGGATGACAAGACGGGGGCCATGGCGCCATTCTGGTCGACGGTCGCGGGTCGGTCCAGCAGTTGCCCTCAGCGCTGGGAATGGTTTGGCCCTGACAGCGGAGTACGGTCATGGCCATGATTCGCCGTCACATCACCCCCTCCTTGCTCATCTCGCTGCTCGCCCTGTTCATCGCGACGAGCGGCACCAGCTATGCCGTGCTGCAGATTCCCAAGAAGTCCGTCGGGACGCCGCAGCTCAAGACCTCTGCCGTCACCTCGAAGAAGGTCAAGGACGGATCATTGCGGACCAAGGACTTCAAGGCAGGATCCTTGCCCAGCGGACCGGTCGGGCCGCAGGGGCCGCAGGGGCCGCAAGGCCCGGCGGGGGCGAATGCCACGGTCCCCGCCTATCGCACGGACGGATCGACGCCGTTCCTGCTGACCTCGAGCTTCCAGCCGGTCATCACGCTGAACCTGCCCGCCGGCGACTACGTGGTGTGGAGTCGCGCGAATCTGCTGGAGAATGGTTCCAAGAGCGGCCAAGTCATCTGCAGCCTCGGCAACGATGCGGCGCAGAACGTCTCCGTCGACCTCGGGAAACTCGTCGCCATCTCGCAGACGACCACGCTGACGCTGGCGAGCCCCGGTTCGATCCAGATGTTCTGCCTGCGTCAGAACACCCCGGCGCCCGCTCCGAACATCGCAGTGCAGCAGCGCTCAATCACTGCGATCAAGGTGTCCTCGATCACGGAATCGTGAGCGGGGCTAGTCACAGACGTCGGCGTAGGCGGCTGCCGTCGTGTCGGCCATCCCCTGCCAACTCAGGCGCTCGGCCACCCACGCCGGACCCGCCAACGCGTACTTGCTCCACAGATCCGGCTCCCGCAGCAGGTGCACGATCGCTGCGGCCAGCGAACCCGGATCTGAGGGTGGCACCACTGATCCGTTGACCCCGCTCTGCACCACGGCCTGCAGACACGCGACGTCAGTCGCGACCACGGGCAGACCCACGCTCAGGGCCTCGGCTGCGGCCATGGCCGGCGGGGAGGTCGTGTAGTCGTACTTGAACGGCCACGCCCCGACCTGCGCCTTCGCCATCTCGCCGAGCAGATCCGCAACCGGGTCGGTCACCACCTCCAGGGAGGCACCCATCCCAGCAGCCATCGCTCGTTCCAGCAGCGCGGGCAACTCCGGGCGCGGGATCAGCAGCAGCCGCAGGCGGGCGGAGGGCACTGACCTCAGCACGGCCGGGAAACACTCCAGCAAAGTGTCGATCCCGCGCACCGATTCCGCCCGGCCTGCGAACAGCACCACCGGCGCCGTGTCGGCCCAGACCGCTCGTCGAGGGTCCACGGGGCCCCCCGACCCCAACCGGCGCACATCCAGCCCGTGCAACTTCGCCTCCACCCGCGGATCAGGAGTCAGCACAACCTGCGTACCGCGCAGAGCCCGGCGGACCACCGCCGCCGGCAGCACACTGGTCACCGCCACTCGCGGCCGCAGCACGTTGGACTGCAGCGCTGCGCGTACCCCCCCGGCGAGCAGCCGCTGCGGCGACGGCAGCACCGGCCAGGCATACATGGTCAGCACGTGGGGGTACCACGTGATCGCGGTGCGCACCGCGAACAGCGGCGACAGCGCGCCGCCGTGCAGGTGCACCAGGTCCGGCTGCAAGCGGGCAAGCGCAGCGTCCAAGGCCTCGGCACGCCCGATCGGAAACGACTCCACCGCACCTGCGAGTTCCACCACATCGAAGAAGACCTCGGTCCCATCATGTGCAGTGGTGGTGATCAGTGCGTGGTCGCCCGGCACTCGGCGTACTGTCTCCACGATGGTGCGGCCCATCGCCTCATGTCCGGAGAATTCGGCGATGACGTGAACGATGCGCATTAGCTCTGCGCCTTGCGCATACCTCGCACCAGACCGGCCGCCTCCACGGCTTTCAGCACCACCAGACCCGACACCTGAACGGGGTGTTTGACCGCGTTCGGCGCGAGTTGTTTGACCACACCGCCGCGGGCCAGGTGACCCCGGCCCTCCGGGTGCCGGCTGAGGTACTCCTGCACCCAGCGGCCGTAGTACTGCTTCTTGCCGTAGGTCTGACGCAGCTTGATGATCCCCTCGTCGTGCCAGATCAGGCCGTCGATACGCCCAATCCCCACGCCAAGCGCCTTGGTCCGGTCGGCGAGGTCCCAGTCCTCGGCCGCGGTCAGGGTCTCATCCCAGCCACCGATCGCCTCGAAGACCGCGCGCCGGAAGGCCCGGGGTGCCTCCACGTCGGCATCGCCCACATACATGCTCTTCTCCAGCACGCGGCAAGCGGCGAAGAAACCGTCGCCGAAGGAGCGCTCCGGGATGATGACCGCGCCCACGTCGGGCTGCGCGGCGAATACCGCGAGGAACTCCGCGACGACGGTCGGTTCGAGCACCATGTCGGAGTCGATGAAACAGACCACGTCGCCGCTGGACTCCGCAGCCCCCCGGTTGCGTTGGGCGCTGCGTTCGGGCTTCTGGTCGAAGACCTTGTCAGCCAGGGCCTGTGCGATCTCGACGGTCCCGTCGGTCGAGGAGTTGTCGACGACGATCACCTCGACGTCGTCGTGGGTCTGGTGTCGGCACGACTCCAGACAGGCCGCCAAAGTCCGTGCGGAATTGCGGGTGGGGATGATCAGACTGACCTTCATGACGCTTCCTCCCTCGGGGCGGTGAAGATCCACAGTGGGACGGCCAGCATGCCGACGGCGAAACCGGCGCCGACCAGGATGTCGGACACGTACTTGTTGCCGAACGCGATGACCAGGGCGCCTGCCAGGAACAGCACAATGGCCGCGATCAGCGGAACCCGCCACGCCCAGTGGCGCAGCCTAGACATCGGTGGCCACCGGGAGATCGCGGGTGGCAGCCGCGAACACGGCCGTGGCCACATCGTCCCAGGAGTGTGCGCCACCGTAGGCCAGCGGCGAGAAGGGGTGCTTGGCCCAGTGATCGAGCATGGGCGGGATCCATCGACCTAACGCCAACGGGGTGGCGGGGACCACTACTCCCTGCGCCGCTCGCGTCGAATCGCGTAGGCCCG
>JAKOZM010000350.1 GCA_029779995.1 Actinomycetes bacterium | reverse complement strand
CTGCCACTGGCCCGGCATCGGTGCTCACGTCCAAGCAGCGGGAGGTCCTGGAGCTCGTCGCGGAGGGCAAACCCAACCGCCTGGTGGCCAGACAACTCGGCGTCACAGAGAAGACCGTCAAGGCACACCTGACCCAGATCTACTCCGCGATCGGGGTGACTGACCGCGTGCAGGCGGCACTGTGGGTGCGGGACAACCTGCATCACGGCTGACTGGCGACAGCCTCACGGCGTGGCCACGGTGATCAAGACGTGCAGGTTCGCCCGTTCCGGTCATATTCGCCGCTTGCGAACAGGCGACTTTGACCGAATAGGGCGGCTGTCACTGAGCGCCAACTCCGCTGCACCTCACAGTCCATCGGGCTGTCGGCCGGTGAGATGCTCGTGGTGCTCGGGTGTTGAGGTTCTGTTCGATCGCAGGGGCCTGTCGAGCGGCGCCCGCTGCCGCCACTGCCTACGAATGTCGCAGCAAAACTGCGGGTGGGATGCACGCACCGCCAGATCTGGTTGGAGCCCGTGCAAGGTCAACCAGATCCCCACTCGGTTCGCTGAAGTGCCCATGCGCAGGGCGCCCTCAAGGCCGCCACGACAGTGAGCATCCGCCGCTTACCTATCCGCGACCAGTCACGCCTTCTTGCAACTGATCGGCTTGACGGCCTCGTTCACAGCGATCGTTGCCGGGGTGCCCGCCGTCGTTGCGCTGATGGGTGTGAATACCGACACTCCGACGATCGTGCCCTTCAGCGTCTTGGGATTCAGTTGCAGGTTGTAGCTCAGTTGCCAGAGACCGGTCACGGCGGGGTCTGTGTTGGAGCCAAAACTGGTTCCGGTCAGGCCGAGCTGCAGCAACTTCGCGCCGGGGCGGCCGTTGTTCGGCTTGGCCAAGGTGGCCGTGCCGCTCAAGTTGTTCACATAGTTCTGTGTTGCGACGTCGGCGTTGGTCGCCTTCTCGATGCCGCTGGCCCACCAGAGCTTCTGTTTGGTCACGTGATCAGCCGCGTCGACGTCCAGCGA
>JAKOZM010000334.1 GCA_029779995.1 Actinomycetes bacterium | reverse complement strand
GACCTCGGCGTCGACAACCGCGCCCGGAACCTGCTCATCACCGCGCTACGCGCGCCCGCCGAACGCGCCAACGCACTGCTGAAGTCCAGCTTCAAAGCCCTACGCCGCATCACGCTGTGCCCATGGCGAATCGGCCACATCACCGCCGCCGCACTCGTCATCCTTACCATGCACAGAGGCCGCTGGTGAGAAAGCCTCACTCATCGATGTGAACCTTTTGCTTTGTTCCATCGGGCATCTTGATGTCGATCGTGCTCCCGCCGCTCTTGGAGGCTTCCCGGATCCCGACGCGGGTTCCGTCGGGCAACTCTACCCACGAACCCCTGTAACCAGGGACCTCAATGGGGGCGCGCCTCGTGAGAGCGTTCGGTATAGCTCATCAAGCTCCCTGCCATTCGCAACGGTCCGCACGCCCGAGCTTCGCCCCTTCGGCAGGCCCCGAAGAATATCTGCGACGTCCTCTACAGCGTTCCAACCCACCTTTGTGGCTGTTCCTGTGGCGAGGGTGGTTCCGGCTTCTTTGGCGAGGGTGGTCGCGGCTTCTTTGGCGAGTTGGGCCGCGGCCCGGTTGGCGGCCTCGGCCGCGAGGCTGGCGACGAATCCTTCGGCACCGAACCCGGGGATCAGCAGACCAGAGGCGAACCCACCGATGCCGTGGACCCCGCCGTGGGGGTTGATGCCGTGGGACTTCTCCCACCCGTCCAGCCTCGCGTCCAGGATCGCCGTGAAAGTGCGTTGGCTGTTGGCGGTGCCCAGGTCGATGAACCCGCGGACCACCCCGGCAGCGAACTCACGTTTCACCGGACTGTCTCCGGTGCCGAACAAACCGATGAAGTTCGGGACAGCGGTGTCCCACCAATGCGGCGCCTGAGGGGCCTTGGCCTGAGCCGTCACCAACGCATCGATCGCCACCCGGGCAGCCCGATCCACATCCGCCCACGCCCCGTCGAGCTTGGCCACCGCATCAGCCCGCAACCCCGCCCCCGCAGGCGAGAACACCAAACCCACCGACCCGCCACCGGTCACCGGCGGACTCACCGACCGGCCAGCCAAGAACTCGACCATCGCGTGCTCGCGGGCGGCGTCCACGCCCTGCTCCCACCACACCCCCGCCGTGCGGGCCTCGACCTTGCCCGCATCCAACTCAGCCGCATACACCTCCAACGCGACACCGGCCGCATCGAACGCCACCGACGCCTCGATGAACCCCTGCCGGTGACCGATCAACGCCTCCCAAAACCGCTCGTATGCCGCGCCCGTCCACTGCGGATCCAACCGGCCCAACCCCGCCGCAGCATCCGCAGTCACCGCCGCGTACTGCGCCACACTGCCCGCCAACACCCGGATCCCGTCCGGGTCCCCCGGCACCAACCGGTCCACCCCCCACCCATGCGCCAATGAGGTTCCCCCCGAAGTGTGGAGGCATCGACAATGAGGATTGAGATGTCTACGAGAAGAGCGAAGTACGACCGGGAGTTCCGTGAGGGAGCGGTCCGGATCGTCGAAGAGACCAAGAAGCCGATCGCGGCGGTGGCTCGCGACTTGGGCGTCAACGAGGGCACGTTGGGCAACTGGGTCCAACGTGCCCGGGCTGAACG
>JAKOZM010000112.1 GCA_029779995.1 Actinomycetes bacterium | reverse complement strand
GATGCTCAGCCAGCCCCAGCGGTGGCAGATTCACACTGAGCACGGTGGTGCCCTGCGCGACGAAGTCGATGAGTTTGCCCGCGACGAAGCGCCCGATGTCCTGCTGGGCCTCCTGCGTGGACCCACCGATGTGCGGGGTGAGGATCACGTTGGGCACCCCGCGCAGGTCGTTGACGAACTCCTCGCCGCGGCCACTCGGCTCGACCGGGAAGACATCCAGAGCGGCGCCAGCGATGTGTCCACTCAAAACGCGCTCGCGCAGGGCGGCGGTGTCGATGACGAATCCACGTGACAGGTTGAGGAATACCGAGCGGGGCCTCATCGCCGCGAACTGCTCCGCGCCGAACAGGCCCGCGTTGCCCGGCCGGCCATCCACGTGCAGCGTCACCACATCGGCGACGTCGAGCAGCTCCGGCAGCGTCGCGCAGCGTTTCGCATTGCCCAGCGCGAGCTTGTCCACGACGTCGTAGAAGTAGACGTTCATGCCCAGCGCCTCAGCCAGCACGGACAACTGCGCGCCGATGTTGCCGTAGCCGACGATGCCCAGGTTGCGCCCGCGCAGCTCATGGGCACCGGACGCCGATTTGTCCCACACCCCGTCGTGCATCATCCGGTTCTTCTCGGTGAGCCCGCGGGTCAGCGCGATGATCTCGCCCAGCGCCAGCTCCACCACACTGCGGGTGTTCGAGTAGGGCGCGTTGAAGACCGCGATGCCCAGCTCGGCCGCCACCGGCAGTGCCACCTGGTCGGTCCCGATGCAGAAGGCCCCGACCGCGACCAGGCTGTCCGCCTCCCGCAGATGGCCGGCGCTGACCTGCGTCTTGGACCGCACCCCGAGCAGGTGCACGCCGCGCAACTGCTGCTGCAACTCCGCGGCCGACAGGGCACGCTCGACCATCTCGACCTCGTAGCCGGCTCGTTCGAGCGCAGCGGCTCCGTCAGGGTGGATGTTCTCCAGAAGTAGGGCGCGCACGGCTTCGATGGTACGCACCGGCGCCGCGGGCTAGTGGGCCGCCAGCCACTCCTTGTTGAACGCGTACTCCTTGTCGAGGCTGGCCAGGGTCTCCTTCTGCACCGACCCCTCGAGCTTGCCTCCGACCAGCGGGATGCTGGACTTGATGTCCATGTTCACGTGCCAGTCGCTGGTGTCCGGCCCGGTGCTCTTGACCTCCAGCTTGCCGGTGATGTTCAGCGGCTTACCCGGGACGTCGATGTGCAGATCGCAGATGTAGCCGTCGGCGGTCTTGGTCCAGGACTCCTCCTGCACCAGGTTGTTGGTCTCCCCGAGGATCTTCTTGGCGAAGTCCGGCAGGTCGGAGGGGACGACGCGGTTGACCTTCAGGGTCAGCGTCCCGTCGCCCGCCGTGTGGTCCTCGACCTTGCTGGACACGTCACCCAGCGCCTGGTACTTGCCTTCGACATAACTGGCATCGCACAGCATCGCGAAAATCGCGTCGGGGCTGGCGTCGTACTTGTCAATGCGGGAGACCTTTTTGGCCATTGGGAGACTCCTGAGGTTGCGGACCTGTCGGGTGTGAACCTACGCCGGGCGGCGCGGTGTTTCCACTCCAGAGCGGCGAGTCACCCCTGCAGGTCGGGTGCCTCGCCGCCCTGACCGACTACACTCGAACGCATGTACGTCGACGGTCTTCTGAAGGGCCTCAATGAGGAACAGCAGGCCGTGGCGACCTTTGAGGGCGGGCCGCTGCGCGTGCTGGCCGGCGCCGGGACCGGCAAGACGACCGCGCTGTCCGCCCGGGTCGCGCGAATCGTGGCCGACGGGACTCCTGCTGAGCGGGTGTTGCTGCTGACCTTCACGCGCCGAGCGGCCACCCAGATGACCGACCGCAGCCAGGCGCGGCTGGCCCGCATCGGGCACCGGTCCGGACGGGTCGCCGGCGGCACGTTCCACTCGGTGGCCCATCGCACCCTGCGTCAGCACGCCTCCCGGCTCGGCCTGCCGGAAGGGTTCAGCGTGCTCGACCCGGCGGACGCCGGCGATGTCATGGACGTGGTGCGCGACGAGGTCCTCAAGGATCTGCCGCACTCCCGGCGGTTCCCGCGCAAATCCACCCTGCTCGACCTGTACTCGCGCGCCGTTGACACCGGCACCCCCATCGCCGACGTGGTTCTCACGCTGACGCCATGGGCCAGTGATCTGGTGGAGCCGATCGGCGCGGTCTGCAAGGCCTACATCGGGCGTAAGCGGCGGCTGGGCCTGCTGGATTTCGACGACCTGCTGCTGCACTGGCGGCAGGCGTTGCGCGATGACCTGGTGGGTCGCTCGCTGGCTGGGCAGTACGACCACGTGTTGGTCGACGAGTACCAGGACGTCAACGCCCTGCAGGTCGAGATCCTGGCGTTGCTGCGTCGTACCGATGACCGCATCACGGTAGTGGGCGACGACGCGCAGGCGATCTACTCGTTCCGCGCCTCGGACCCCCGGCACATTCTGGATTTTGAGCTGACATTCCCCGGGGCGAGCACGCTGGCCTTGTCGACGAACTACCGGTCCACGCAGGCGATCCTGAACACCGCGAACGCCGTGGCCGACGAGGCGCCGGTCGGCTTCTCGACGCGGCTGCGGGCGGCCGAGCCGGGGCCGGTCGAGCAGCCGCGGGTGCTGCGCTGTGCGGATGAGGATCACCAGAGCGTGCTGGTGTGCGAGCAGGTGCTGGCGCTGCGGGAGGCGGGCACCGCGCTGCGCGAGCAGGCCGTGCTGGTGCGGGCAGCCCACCACAGCGACCGCCTTGAGATCGAGCTGGGCCGCCGCGGCATTCCGTTCGTGAAGTACGGCGGTCTGCGCTACCTCGAGGCGGCCCATGTCAAGGACCTGCTGGCCTCGTTCCGGATCGCTGACAACCCGCGCGACGAGGTCGCGTGGTTCAGGGTGCTGCAACTTCTGCCGGGGGTTGGCCCGACGAAGGCCAAGCGGGCGCTGACGGCACTCGGGGTCATGGCCGAGGGCGAGGATTCCGACGTCCTGCTGCGCTGGCCGCTGGCGTTGGCGGAGTTGCCCAAGGCCGCTCAGGAGCCTGCCGAAACGTTGGCCCGGGCGGTGGCGTCGAAGCAGGCCGAGCCGCTGCGGCAGGCCATGACCCCGCTGATCCGCGCGGCCTACGACGACGCGGATGTGCGACTGCAGGATCTGGACGTGCTGGTGGCTGCGGCCGCCACGCTGCCTCGACTGTCGGATGTCGCCGCGGACCATGCCCTGGACCCACCGCGCTCCACCGGCGATCTGGCCGGCAGCCCGGTGATCGACGAGGACTGGCTGGTGATCAGCACCATGCATTCGGCCAAGGGCCTGGAATGGGACGTCGTGCACGTGATCCACGCCGCGGACGGCAACATCCCTTCGGACATGGCGTTGAGCGACAAGAACGGCCTGGAGGAGGAGCGCCGGCTGTTCTACGTGGCCCTGACCCGCGCCCGGCACAGCCTCGACGTGTACGTGCCGTTGCGCTACCACCACCGCCCGTCGGGGGACCGCCACTCATGGGGGCAGCCGTCGCGGTTCCTGTCCGAGGCGGTGCGCGCGACGATGCAGGACATCACCGTGATCCGGCCCGAGTCCATGGATCCGGCGGACCTGGCCACCACCGACACCACCTCGGCGGTGGACGCCGAACTGCACGGACTGTTCGGGTGAAGTCGGCGCTGCGGGCCCAGATCCGGGCTGCCCGGCGGGGGCGGGTCGCTGGCGCCGACTGGGTCGAGCGGGTGCTCGCGCGGGTGCCCGTTGGCAGCGTGGTGTGCGCCTACGTTGCGCTGCCCGGCGAGCCTCCCACTGAGGCCGTGATTGAGGCGCTGCTGGCCCGCGGCGATGCCGTTTTCCTGCCCATCGCAGGCCAGGGGCTGACGTGGGTTCCGGCCGAGGTCTCGCGGCCGTGGCAGGCCTGGGGGTTGCGCGGGTCCTGCCCGGTGGCGCCGGTCGGCTTGTCCGACGTCGACGTGATCCTGGTCCCGGCGCTGGCCGTGGACGTGACGGGTCGCCGGCTCGGGCAGGGCGGTGGGTATTACGACCGGTTCGTCCCTGCCCATCCCCGCGCGCGCACGGTAGCGTTGCTGTGGTCCGGCGAGGTGCTTCCCGACATCGGGGCGCAGCCGCACGACATCACAGTGGACGAATGGGTGGTGGCCGATGAGTGACCCGACCGGCGATCTGAGCGTCACGGACTCGTTCACGATCCCCGCGACGGAGCTGCACTGGCACTTCAGCCGCTCGTCAGGCCCGGGTGGGCAGTCGGTCAACACCAGCGACTCGCGCGTCGAGCTGCG
>JAKOZM010000317.1 GCA_029779995.1 Actinomycetes bacterium | reverse complement strand
GGGGGCCGACCAGGATGGTGTCCCTGGCGGCGACCCTCCCCCGGGCTGCTGCGTCGTTCAGCATCAGGCTCCAGTCCCGAAGCTGGTCGTCGCGGCCAGCCAGGACTGGGGGCTGGTGTCCTGCGCCCGGGGTGTAGATCCTTGGCTTCACACCACTCCCGCCCTCTCCTTGTTCTTTTCTATAACTCGCCTCAGTTATAGGGCACGTTAGTGGGTGGCTCCGACACGCCAGAACTCGTAGATGTGGTGATCGGCCCAGTTGCTGTAGTCGTAGTTGCCGACCTTGGCTCCGCCGGCCTCGACTGTCAGGTGCGTGGCGGGGTCGAAGACGATCATGACGTGGCCGATCTGGTTGGGGCCGAGGTAGCTGTCGACGAACAGTAGGTCCCCTGGTCGTTCTTGGCCTGCGGGGACGCGGAACCCGTTGCCGGCTGCGAGCCAGTTGCGTTGGGCGGAGGCCGTGCGGGGGATGGTGATCCCGATCTGGGCGTAGGCGGCCTGGGTGAAACTGGAGCAGTCCCAGGCGTCCGGCCCGTTGGCGCCGAAGACGTAGGGTTCACCGATCTGGGTCTGGGCCCAGGTGAGCAGTGCGGCGATCGCGGCGTTGTCGATGGGGGGCAGGTTGGGGTTGCCGATCCCGCCGGGTCCGCAGTCGCTCGGGTCTCCGGGCACGGTGCCGCCGCCGTAGGCGGCGGCGTAGTAGAGGACGTCGTTGACGTACCAGTCGGCGTGGTTGTAGGCGAAGATCGCGCGCCGCACGCCGTCGGGGCCGGCGGTGACTCCCGAGGCGGTCAGGTAGTTCGCTGCGCTCATCGCCGAGTCGGCGTCGTTGGTGATGTCAGCGCGGCCGTCGCCGTCCCCGTCGACGCCGTACAGCGCCCAGGTCGCGGGCATGAACTGCATGAGGCCTCGGGCGCCAGCTGAGCTGGTGGCGGTGGTGCGTCCGTGTGCGGTCTCTTCCATGCCGATCCCGGCCAGCAAGGTCCAGGGCAGGTGGTATCGGTCGGCGGCGGCCAGGTAGAGCGTCTTGATGCCGGCAGGGATGGGCTGGGGCGGGTTGGACAGTGAGTTCAGGCGCGGGGTGCCCGGTGGGGGCAGTGTGAAGCCGATGCCGCCTTGCTGGCCGCCAGGGTCGCTTGGCCCGGTGCCGGGCGGGCTCGATGGGGCGACCGCTTGGCCGTTGAGGGGGGCGCCTTGGGCGAGCATGAACGGGATGGGGTCGATCGGGGTGCCGTCTTGGCGGACCTCGAAATGCAGGTGGTTTCCGGTGCTCGTGCCGGTCGTGCCTTCGACCCCGAGCTGTTGTCCCATCCACACGGGCGCCCCGGGCGTGATGTCGGCGCTGATCGAGGCGAGGTGGGCGTAATAGGTGCTGACTCCTCCCCCGTGGTCGAGGACGACGAGGTTGCCGTATCCGCCCGCTGGG
>JAKOZM010000309.1 GCA_029779995.1 Actinomycetes bacterium | reverse complement strand
TATACGAAGGTCCGCGGGCTGAACGCGCAGCTGGCCACGCTCAGCACCACCGATTCGGCCCCGGTGATCGCCGCGACCAGGCTGCGCCGCGGAGCGGCACCGTCATCGCATGGCGCGGTGCGGATGATCCGGGATGCGATCGCCACCGCCCGGCGCTGCGGCGCCGGGCAGAACATCCTGGTCCGGGCTGACAGCGCCTACTGCTCCTCAGCCATCGTGGCGGCAGTCTCGAAGGCCGGTGCCCGGTTCAGCGTGGGGATGCCGCTGAACTCCCGCGTTCACGCGGCGATCGGGCAGATCCCTGAGAGCGGCTGGACCCGGATTGAGTATCCGTGGGCGATCCCCGACCCCGATACCGGGGAACTCATCTCGGCCGCGGAGATCGCTGAGATGCCGTTTACCGCGTTCACCTCGAAGCCGAAGGCGAAACACGTCAGCGCCCGGTTGATCGTGCGCCGCATCCCGGAACGCAACACCACGAAGTTGCAGGACCCGTTGTTCCCCGCGTTCCGCTACCACGCCCTGTTCACCAACAGCACCGCCGAACTCGTGGAGGCCGAGTCCACACATCGCGGACATGCGGTGATCGAGCAGGTGATCGCCGATCTGAAGAACTCCGCCCTGGCTCATCTGCCCTCCGGACGGTTCCCAGCCAACGCCGCCTGGCTGGTCTGCGCCGCGATCGCGTTCAACCTCACCCGCACCCTCGGCGTGATCGCCGGCGGACAACTGAGGAAAGCGACCACGGCGACCATCCGCACCCGCCTGATCAACCTGCCCGCCCGGATCGCCTCCTCCGCCCGCAGACTCACACTGCGCCTACCCCGGGACTGGACCTGGGCAGCCCACTGGCAACGACTCTGGACCGCGGTCATGACCACCTGACAAACCGGTCACGCCCCTACCCACCCACGAGCATGGAAGGACCCCAGTTGAAAGGCCGGAGGAACAGCCGGCGGATCTCCCATGCCTACCAGGCCACAACGCCTCGCAGCCTCAGTCCCAGCGGCGAACCAGAAAGATCACTCAACCCGTTGGTGGATCGAGGCT
>JAKOZM010000296.1 GCA_029779995.1 Actinomycetes bacterium | reverse complement strand
TGTTCATCCGGCGACTCGACGAGCTCCAGACCCTCAAGGAGAACCGCGCGCGCCGCCTCAAGGAGCCGGTCGAGGACCCCACCTTCCTCCCCGGCCAGGACCATCTCCGCTGGAGCCGGTTCAAGAACGACGACCCCGCCGTCATGTTCAAGGTCGTCGGCGAGGAGGTCTTTCCCTTCCTCCGTCAGCTCGGCGGCGAGGAGTCGACCTACTCCGACCACATGAAGGACGCGCGCTTCACGATCCCCACCCCGGCGCTGCTCTCCAAGGTCGTCGACATGCTCGACGACGTGCCGATGACCGACCGCGACACCAACGGCGACCTCTACGAGTACATGCTCGGCAAGATCGCCACCGCCGGCCAGAACGGCCAGTTCCGCACCCCGCGACACATCATCCAGCTCATGGTGGCGATGACCGCGCCCACCCCGACGGACGAGATCGTCGATCCAGCCTGCGGCACCGCGGGCTTCCTCGTCGCCGCGTCCGAGCACCTCCGCGAGACCCACCCGACGGTGATGACGGACACTGCCCAGCGGAAGCACTTCAACCACTCGATGTTCCACGGGTACGACTTCGACAACACCATGCTCCGCATCGGCAGCATGAACATGTTGCTCCATGGCGTCGAGGCCCCGGACATCCGCTACCGCGACAGCCTCTCCGAGGGCGCCGCGTCCGACGAGGGCCGCTACTCGCTCGTCCTCGCGAACCCGCCCTTTGCCGGCAGCCTCGACTACGAGTCGACGTCCAAGGCCCTGCTCAAGGACGTGAAGACGAAGAAGACCGAGCTGCTCTTCCTCGCCCTCTTCCTCCGCCTCCTCAAGCCCGGCGGACGCGCGGCGGTCATCGTCCCGGACGGTGTCCTCTTCGGGTCGAGCACCGCTCACAAGACGCTGCGCAAGCGACTCGTCGAGGACCAGAAGCTCGACGCTGTCGTCAAGCTTCCCTCGGGAGCGTTCCGCCCGTATGCCGGTGTCTCCACCGCCATCCTCTTCTTCACCCGCACCGACTCGGGCGGCACGGACGACGTGTGGTTCTACGACATCCAAGCGGATGGGTGGAGTCTCGACGACAAGCGGACTCCGTTGCTGGCCGAGGACAAGCTCGGCTGTCTGTCGTCCGCTCCCCTTTCCGACGACGAGCACCTTCGCAACAACCTCCCCGACGTGCTCGCCCGGTGGGGTTCTCGCGCAACCGAATCGGGGCGAGCGCGGACCGAGCAGTCGTTCTTGGTCCCGAAGGCGGACATCGTCGCGCAGGGGTATGACCTGTCGCTCAACCGATACAAGGAGGTCGTCCACGAGGAGGTCGAGCACCGCGACCCGCTTGACATCATCGCCGACCTCGAAGCTCTCGAAGCCGAGATACAGCAAGGGCTCACCGATCTGAAAGCCATGCTCAAGTGACAACGGTTGCGCTGGGCGACGTGGCTGATATCAACCCTCGCGGCGACAGGCCGTCCGTCCACGAGGAGGTGTCTTTCGTTGGCATGGCCGATCTGTCGGCCGAGATCGGTGTGGCTGGCCCCGGTACTGTCCGTCCCTTCGAGGACGTGTCCAAGGGCTACACGATCTTTCGGGACCAAGATCTGCTCGTCGCGAAGATCACTCCGTGTTTCGAGAACGGCAAGATTGGACAGGCTCAGCTGAGTCGACCGATCGGGGTCGGATCGACCGAGTTTCATGTTGTCCGCCCCAACGCTGATCGACTAGACCCCCGATACGCGCTGCACTTCCTCAGGCAAGCCTGGATCCGTCAGGCAGGCGAGTTGCGTATGACAGGCAGCGGCGGGCAACGCCGTGTGCCCGCTGGATTCGTGAGCGGCCTCGAGGTTCCACTGCCGCCGATCGAGGAGCAGCGCCGCATCGCCGCCATCCTCGACCAGGCGGCCCGGTTGATGTCCTCAAACAATGAGGCACGGAAGGGAGCGGCCACATTGGTCCAGGCTGTCTATGCCCAAAGGGTTGCATCGACCGACGCCCCCAAGGTTGCGCTTGCCGACCTCTGCCACAGCCCGGATGACATCAAGTGCGGCCCCTTCGGGACCCAGCTGAAGAGATCTGAGTTCCGGTCGACGGGGGTCCCGTTGTGGGGTATCAAGCAAGTCAACCGTGCTTTCGGTATCCCGACCCATGAGTTCCTCGATGAATCAACGGCCCAGCGATTGCGCTCGTACGACATCGTGCCGGGAGACATCGTGATGACGCGCAAGGGGACCGTTGGGAACTGCGCTGTCTACCCAGAACATGAGAAGCCGGGAATCATGCATTCAGATCTTCTCCGCATCCGGGTTGACACCGATCGTGTGCTACCGGAGTTCCTCTCTCATCAGCTTCATCACAGTCCCGCCGTAGCAGGCCAATTGGCGCGCCAAAGCTCAGGCGCGGTCATGCCTGGGCTGAACGTGGCGAAGCTGAAGGGTCTTCTGGTCCGGATCCCCGCACTCGATGCACAGCGCGAGTTCGTTCATCGCTTGAAAGGGGTGCAGTCGGTTCAGGATCGAATGCAGCGGCAGGGGGACGAACTGGCCGCATTCTTCGCAGCGCTGCAGGGCCGGGCATTTTCGGGGAGGCTGTGACACATGCCGGTGGAGATGGGGATGTGGCGGATCGACGGGGACACTCCGAAGCGTCTAACCTCAGCGATGCTGCCGTCCGAGGCGACGTTGGAGCAGTACCTCGAGAAGGACCCCTCGCTGCTCGGGGAGCGACTCCTCGTTATCGGCCGGCAGGTGAAGACGCCGCACGGCAAGCTGATCGACCTGCTCGCCATGGACGGCGAGGGCAATCTCCACGTCTTGGAGCTCAAGCGGGACAAGACCCCACGCGATGTTGTCGCTCAGGTGCTCGACTACGGCTCGTGGGTGAGCACCCTCGACCGTGACTCGATCATCGACCTCGCCAACCACCACCTCGACGTGCCCTTCGAGTCCGCCTTCGAGGAAGTCTTCGGCACCTCCGCACCCGACGAGCTCAACGCCGCGCTGCAGCTGACCATCGTCGCCACCGACCTCGACCCCGGCTCCGAGCGGATCGTCACCTACCTGCGGACCTTCGGCGTCCCGGTCAATGCGGTCTTCTTCTCTTACCTCGAGGACGACGGTCGCCGCTACCTCGCCCGCTCGTGGTTGGCGCGGGAGGACGAGAGCGAACCCGGTGGCACGGCATACCCAAAGACCAAGAAGGGCAAGCGTGCCGAGTGGAATGGACGTGACTGGTTCGTGTCCTTCGGCGACGATCCCGTTGGTCGGTCGTGGGTGGACGGGGAGAAGTACGGCTTCGTCAGTGCTGGCGGTGACGTCTGGTACTCACGCAGCCTGCGCAACCTGCCTCTCGGGGCGCGCATCAATGTGCACATCCCGTCGCGCGGCTACGTGGCGATCGGCGAGGTCATCGGGCCTGCGGAACGCTTCGACCGCGCGCAGATCAGTGTCGACGGTGTCGAGGTCCCACTTGCGAGCCAAACCTTGGTCGGCACATATCTGCGTGGTCGAGATGGAGAGGGAGAGACCGACGAGATGGGGGAGTGGGTCGTGCCGGTCCGGTGGTTCACGTCGGTGCCGGCCGAGCAGGCGTACTGGGAGAAGGGGATGTTCGCCAACCAGAACAGCGCCTGCAAGCTCCGCCAAGAGTTCACGCTCGAGCGGCTCGCGCAGCACTTCGACCTCGACGGCGACGAGGGGGAGTGAGTGCTGGTGGGGGACGTGATCGATGGTCGACGCGAAGTGGCCTTCCGCGTGTCCGCGACGCCGGCAACCTTCGCGACCGCAGGGGAGAAGCCCTGGCGGGCGGAGGTTGAGGCCGCTGCCGCGATCGGCGTCACGGGCCAAGCCTCGTTTGAGGGGCGCCTGGGGATCGGTCTCGACTTCGTTCTGCCGACCCGGCCAGGCGGCCACCCCGGCTGGGACCTGGACAACCTGATCAAGCCGACCATCGACGCGTTGGCGACCGTCATCGGCTCCCGACCGGGACAGTGGCGCAGTCCCCAGGTCGACGATGAGCGGGTCGACGAGATCCGCGCCCGCAAGCGGGAGGTCCTCGACGGAGAGTCACCGCACGGGACCATCCGGGTGTGGACCCTTGACCCCTCGGCGAGTGACCAGGGGGCGACGTGACGTCGAACTTCGACTTCGTTCCCGCCGGCTGGGGAGAGACGCGCTCCGACGCGGTGCGGGCGGAGACCTATGGGCGCACCGACCCCAGGTCCTGTGTGTTCTATGCACGTCGCGTGGTCGAGCAGGTGGTGGTCCGGATCTTTGACCTCGAGCGTCTCGCCGCCCCGTACAAGCCGGACTTGGCGGCCCGGATCGGCGACAGCGGGTTCCGGTCGGCTGTCGGCGCCGACATCGCGGCCAAGATGGACGCCATCCGCAAGGTCGGGAACGTTGCCGTCCACGAGAACCGGCAGATCACCCCGCAGACGGCGCTCAACGTCCTCCGGCAGTTGCACGACGTGCTCAAGTGGGCGGCGTACACCTACTCGACGGCACCGGACACCGTGCCGACGAGCGCGGCATACGACCCCGCCTCCATTCCGGAACCCGCGAGCAGCGGCGCCCAGCCGCCGTTGTCGACCGCGGAGCTGAACCAGCTGCTGGCCACGTTCGAGGCCAAGGAGGCCGCGCTGGCGGAGGCGAAGGAGACCAGTGCAGCCCTTCAGGCCGAGCTCGAGAAGGCGCGGGCGGAGGTGGCCACGGCGCAGGCGGCCAAGGCCCCTCGGGCAACAGCGTTCGACTGGGATGAAGCCTCGACGCGGGAGTTGTTCATCGACGCCGACCTGTTGGAGGCGGGTTGGGCGCTGACCGCCGGCCGGGATCGGGAGTTCCCAGTCACCGGCATGCCGAACCAGAGCGGCGATGGGTTCGTCGACTATGTGCTGTGGGGTGACGACGGCCTTCCCCTGGCCGTCATCGAGGCCAAGCGTTCACCGAAGGACCCGGCGGTCGGGCAGCAGCAGGCCAAGCTGTATGCCGACTGCCTCGGGTCGATGACGGGGCGGCGACCGGTCATCTTCTGGTCCAACGGCTACCAGCACTGGATCTGGGACGACGCCGCCGGCTACCCACCCCGGCGGATCGCCGGATTCCTCACCAGGGACGAGCTCGAGCTCATGGTCCAGCGGCGCCACACGCGGCTGCCACTCAAGGACGCGGTCATCGACAGGGCGATCGTCGAGCGGCACTACCAGACCCGGGCCATCCGGTCTGTTGGTGAGTCGTTCGAAGCCCATCGACGCGAGGCGCTGCTCGTCATGGCGACCGGGTCGGGCAAGACCCGCACGGTCATTGCTCTTGTCGACCAGCTGATGAAGCGGGGCTGGGTGAAACGAGCGCTCTTCCTCGCCGACCGTGTCGCGTTGGTCAACCAGGCCGTGGGGGCGTTCAAGACGCACCTGCCAACGGTGGCGACGATCAACCTGGTGGACGAGAAGGTCCCCGATGGGCGCGTGTTCGTCTCGACCTACCCGACGATGATGGGGCTCATCAACTCAACCGATGGTGTCGGTGGCCGCCGGTTCGGGCCGGGCTACTTCGACCTGATCGTCATCGACGAGGCCCACCGATCGGTGTACGCCAAGTACAAGGCGATCTTCGACTGGTTCGACGCGATGCTCGTGGGCTTGACCGCGACGCCGAAGGACGAGATCGACCGCAACACCTACTCCCTGTTCGGACTGGAAGCGGGGGTGCCAACCGATGTCTACAGCCTCGACGAGGCGGTGGCCGAGGGATACCTGGTGCCGCCGGTGTCGGTGTCGGTGCCGTTGAAGTTCATGCGGGCTGGGATCCACTACGACCAGCTCTCCGAGGCCGAGAAGGACGAGTGGGATTCCCTCGACTGGGGCGAGGACGATCAGGTCCCGACCGATGTCAAC
>JAKOZM010000294.1 GCA_029779995.1 Actinomycetes bacterium | reverse complement strand
CTCATCCAGCGAACTATGGAGTCTCTCCGAACTATCACGATCCCACCCTCGCCTGCGTCAAAGACGAACCCGCCCGGGGGCTTGCTGCCACCTCGCAAGCCTCGCGACCCCCGGAACGACGAAACTCCCGGCCGGATCAAGCTCCGGCCGAGAGTTTCGGGAAACCAAAACAGATAGTTCAGGGAACTACCCCTTACGTGGCTGGTCAACGAAAGTCGTTCACCTGCGCAGACGGCAGAGAGTTGGCAGAACTGGCACAGGTGGTCAGCCACAAATGGCACGGGTGAAACGCGGCCGCCCCCTACCAGCGTCGATCAACGTGCCCCTGTCAGTCGGACCGACCCGTTCTAAGCGATGGGGATAGTCGCCGACTCTCCGAGTCGCCCCATGTCGAGCATGTAGGCGTTGCGGAACCGCTTGACGTCAAACACGTCGTTCGACAGTGCTCGGCGCCTGACCGTCAGCAGGCCGGCCTTACGAAGCTCCGCCAGACCACGCGACCGCGTGTCCGCTGACAGTGAGTACAGCTTGTCCGCCTGGTCAGGGCTAAACCAGACCTCGGAGACCTCGTCGCTGGTCTGTGCGCACAGCAGGACGAGGTACATCGAAACCGCGGGCGTGCTGAGCACCGAGAGCCAGCCCGAAGTCCAGAACTCAGGCGGGATCTTGACATAGCGGTTGCGCTTCGCGACGTCGGCGCCCTTCTTGTTCCGCAGTCGGTTGTAGACCTCGCCGGGGAGTTCGTACTGCTCGCCCTTGCCGCGCTCATTGAGGAGGGTCACGCGGCTCGGCCGGCCGGGGTTGTTGGCGACGGTCACGAACTGTCTGGCTTCAAGCCACGACACGGCTTCGTTGACGCGACGGGCTCCCTTGGTCTCGGGATTTTCGAGATCGAGGAGTGTTGCCCACGCACGGGCAGGGTAGGAGACGTCGTATGGGGCGGCCCCCGCGATGAACAGCATCGAGAGGTAGGTCTTCAAGCGCACCTCCCCGCCACGTCCGCCACGGATCACCTGTGCGAGCGGGGTAGGTGCCGAGACGTCCTCCCGCTCGACGAAGGCGCGACGGAGCTGCGCCGAGCGGCCCCGCGCACGTTGGGCCAATGCAGCCGCGGCGGAGAGCGCCAAGGGGCTCGGCCGACGCTCACTGGGAGAACTGGCGTCGCTCCTACCGGGCGGGACGGCTATCGACGAGGTCATCGACACGGTTATCACTGCTATCTAATAGTGAACTGCGCTGAGGTGATTGTGACCACTGTACAGGCGTAGGGGTCAGTATGTGTGGATGCCGTCCGCCATCAGTGCAAACGCAGGGGTTACTAGTGGCATAGATGCTTGCCTCATGCCTTCGCCAAGTTATACCGTGAAGCCACGACGTCGAGCTGGCCAAGCAAGTACGTGGGGAAGCCCGAAAGGGAGGTGACCCCATCGAACGGGAGGAGGCCGAAGTCGAGCGGCTCGGTGGAGCATCTTGTTCGGTCACACGGACGACCTGGTGCTCACGCTGCGGTGATCGTGACGGGGATTTGTGTCCTGGCGCAACCGCTAGCGACACCGAGCCGCACCCGTCGGGGAGTCCTTCTCCAGTGAGCACGCCGCCCAGCGCACAGGGGCCAACGTGGGTGGCAACGGCTGCCGCGCGTTCGGCATCGAGCCGGCTGAGCCCGCCGAGCTGCGCGTTGGCGGTCAGGCTCGTTTTCAGCGCCACCGCCGACGCGGTTACATCGGGGATCCGCGTCGCTGTCGGATGACAGTGGGGTCGTGTAGCCTTACACGTGAGGGGACGGGTAGCTGTTGTCCTACGGATAACACCCGCTTTGCGGCTCAAGCTACCCGCCCCTCTCACATGTTCATCGCCCATTCGTACGTGCCGCCCACTCCCGGGCGCGGCACGACCTTGAACCCGTATGACAGCAAGTTGCCCCGCCGTCGGTACAGGGCAGGAGCGAGTTCGGACAGGTATCGACGTTCAGTGAACCCCTTGATCGGTTCGAAGGCTTGAAACGTGGCGCTCGAGGCAATGTCAGCGAGTTGGAGTCGCTCGTCGGCCCCCGGAGTGCTCAGCGAGCCTCCCTTAGGGACATGTGTCCACGCGACTTGGCAGTCGGGCAAATTCCGCAGGACCTGTTCGTATGCGCGGAGCTTGGACTTCTTGAACCTCACCACGTGAGCCATCGTGTATTCGAGGTCTCTGTTCTGATCACGAGCGAACCACGAGAGTCGCTCAAGGAGAAGGCGCAGCGACCACAGATAGGCCATGTCATCCGTGAAGCCCGCGAGTGGAGTGAGGTGCCGCTTGCAGACCGTCACGGTAGCCACGGTCAGGTTGGCTGCTGAATCACCGAGCTTCTTGGCGGCAAGTAGTCGATCGTGGTGGTTCAGTTTGACGAAGTGGATCTGATGGCCCGTTTGGCGACCAAGGTCTTGCCTCAGGTCCCGAAGGAGGGCCCTCGCCTGGGCGTCCCATTCCTCCTTCCACGCGACCGCCGACATGGTGAAGTGGTCACTGCTCGCGGGAGAGTTCGAGCGTTGACCGGCTTCGTCGATGAAGGCATGGATCTTGGGTCGAGGGGTCATGCCACCGTCTCCTCAGACAGCGCGTGCGCGCGTACCTGTTCAAGCACAACGACCAGCCGGTCCACGTCACTGTCACTAAAGAGGAAGTCGGGACCAGTCGGGGCATGGTCGGTGAAGGGCGCCTCGTACAGCCTCCGCGCCTCCATCACCCCGTTGGCGGTCAGGTGCTCGACGATCAGCTGTATGAACCGGATCTCGGCCGCGCTGAAGCGGGAGTCGGTCAGGAACTCGGAGAAGGCCTCGGTCGCGGCCTCGCGATCCAGACCCACGAGCGACCGGATGAACAGCCCCAGTCCGTGGGACTCTTCGGTCGCTCTCGCGATATCTTCGGGACCGCCAGCGCCCGATGCCACGAGCATCGCCTCGAGCGCCGAGAGGTCGGTGTCGGTCAACTGCCTGTTGCGGCGCAACTTCTGCAGGGCAACGTTGTCCTCGTGGTCCTTGAGGTAGGCCCTGGCCTTGGCTTTGAACCGCTCCCAGTTCGTCCCCACCGCCACACCCGGCAGGTCCACGATCGACCCGTCGCCGATCTCATCCTCGAAGTTCGTGTACACGATCGCGCGCTTGGTCTTCTCGATGAATCGGACCAGCCCGCGGATCCGCCGCCGGGCGAATTCCAGCATGGGCAGCGTGACGTCGACCCACCACTCGTCTTCGGCGACGTCGGCCAGGAGCGTCTGCTGCTCGGCGATCGCGGGAATGGCCGTCTGGTTCAGAAGCGAGGAGGCGATCTGCTGCACCTGTTGCCGAAGGCGCTCAGCGGTGAGGTGGTCCCCGTCGAGCTTCGCGAGCTGGATTCTAAGGATGAGCAGGTCGAAGCGTTTGGCGTGCTCGTCGTCGTCACGGACGGCCGAAGGTAAACCAGCCAGGTGCGCGGCAACATCTCCGGCCTCCTGCAGGGACAAGGTGGTCCACGGCTCCCATTCGGCGTACTTCTGGACCCACTCGCGTTCGGGCCGCACGACGAAGTTGTCGAGGTTCATGCTGGCCACGACCTGGTGAAGGTGCTTGGCTGTGTCGTCCCGGAGACTGCCGACCTCTGCGCCACCGTCGGCAAGATCCAGACCGGCGACGAGGGCCAGGCGGGCTTCGAAGAGTCGCTGCGCCAACGACTTCTGGACCGACCCCTCTGACCCAGCCCCCGGCTGGTTGAAGTACTCGAGGTTCATGCAGAAGTCGAAGACGTAGAAGTTCTTCTTGTCCTCGCCGGGGCCATAGAGGTCGGGGCACAGCCGGGTGCCGCGGCCGATCATCTGCCAGAACTTCGAGACCGATCGGACCAGCTTGAAGAAGACGAGGTTAACGACCTCGGGCACGTCGATGCCGGTGTCGAGCATGTCGACGCTGATCGCGATGTGCGGTGCCTTCTCTTTGACGGAGAAGTCGTCGATGAGGCTCTGGGCGTACTCGGTCTTGTACGTCACGACCCGCGCGAAGTGACCGGCATGCTCGGGGTATGCCGCGTCGAAGCGTTCGCGGATGAACTCGGCGTGGGCGTTGTTCTTCGCGAAGATGATCGTCTTGCCCAGTCGGTCACCGCCGGCGACCTTGTGCCCGCACTCCATGAGGTGCTTGAGCGCCTTGTCGACCGTGTCGGCGTTGAAGAGCCACTTGTTCAGCTCTTCGGGGTTGACATCGGTCGGGACCTGGTCGTCCTCGCCCCAGTCGAGGGAATCCCACTCGTCCTTCTCGGCCTCGGAGAGCTGGTCGTAGTGGATCCCGGTCCGCATGAACTTCAACGGCACCGACACCGACACCGGCGGCACCAGGTATCCCTCGGCCACAGCCTCGTCGAGGCTGTAGACATCGGTTGGCACCCCCGCTTCCAGGCCGAACAGGGAGTAGGTGTTGCGGTCGATCTCGTCCTTCGGCGTCGCGGTCAAGCCCACGAGCATCGCGTCGAACCAGTCGAAGATCGCCTTGTACTTCGCGTACACCGATCGGTGTGCTTCGTCGATGACGATGAGGTCGAAATAGCCCGGCCCGAACCGTCGGCCACCCACACCGTCGGTGGCGTTGATCAGGCCCATCATCGTCGGGTAGGTCGAGATGAATACCCGTCCGTCAGGCACCTTCTCGTCGACCAAGTTGATCGTGGTCGCCGACGGCAGATGGGTCTTGAACGCCGCTACCGCTTGGTTGACCAGCGCGACGCGGTCGGCAAGGAAGAGAACGCGCTTGACCCAGCCCCGTTTCATCAGTTGGTCGACCAGGGCAATCACCGTGCGGGTCTTGCCGGAGCCGGTCGCCATGACGAGGAGCGCCTCACGTCGCTGGGCTTCGAACGACTCACCAACCGACCGGATAGCCAGCGTCTGATAGTGCCGCTCGACGATCGCCTTGTCGATCACCGCATCCTTGAGCGGCAGCCGCGTCTGCCGACGCTGCACCATCAGCTCGAGCTCGTCCTTGGTGAGGAAACCCGAGACCCGCCGGGGTGGGTAGCCGGACGCATCGTCCCAGATCCAGTGCTGGTAACCGTTGGACCAGAAGATGACCGGGCGCCGACCCGTCATCGACTCGAGGCAGTCGGCATACAGCTTGGCCTGCTGCTGCCCGACCGCCGGGTCGCTGCGTGAACGCTTCGCCTCAATGATGGCCAAGGGAAAGCCGTCGTCACCCCACAGCATGTAGTCAACGAACCCACCGCCGCTCTGGTTCGGCATGCCGGTCACGGGGTACTCGCGGTCCCGAGTCTCCGTCAGCGCCCAGCCCGCCTCCAACAGGTCAGCGTCGATGAACAACTGCCGCGTGGAGGCCTCGTCCCAGTCGAACTGTGTCGCCTGATGAGCCTTCGCAGCCTGAGCCGCTGCAACATCGGCCCGTGCCTTGTCCAGTTCCGCCTGAAGCGCCTCGCTGTCCGCCTTCGCTGAGGCCAACGCGGCGTCCTTCTCCTCGAAAGTCGCCAACAGCTGGTTCAACTCGCCCGTCGATAGCGGCGGCTGGCCTCCGCTGTCATGCGGAGCAGGGATCAGGGACGGGTCGTATGCCGCTCCGGTCGGAACGTCGTCGGGTGTCGTTGAGTAGGTGTATGCCGCCCACTTGACGACATCGTGCAGTTGCCGCAGGACGTTCAGAGCGGTCTGCGGTGTGACGGTCCGGCTCTCGTGGACGGCGGCGTTGCCGACCTTGCGAATCGCGTCAGCCTTCGCGGCAATTTCGGGTCCGACGGCCGCTCGGAACCCGCTGTCCCCTAGCCGCGCGGCCAAGTCCGACTTGTAGGGGACGGCAAGCCTCTCGAGGTCGAAGATCCTGACCACGAGCTGCTCGACGACGCGGCGCGCGTAGAAGACGCAGGATCTGGGGTCGGTGCTCCCATAGCTCTCCGCCCGCACTGCGTCGGAGCGGGTCTCCCCCCAGCCGGCGGGAACGAAGTCGAAGTTCGACGTCACGGCTCCCCCTCGCGTGTCGCCGACGGATCGAGAGTCCAGACCCGGATGGTCGCGTGCGGTGACTCTCCGTCGAGAACTTCCCGCTTGCGGGCGCGGATCTCGTATACCCGCTCATCGTCGACCTGGGGAGGGCGCCACTGTCCCGGCCGGGAGCCGATGACGGTCGCCAAAGCGTCGATGGTGGGCTTGATCAGGTTGTCCAGGTCCCAGCCAGGGTGGCCGCCTGGCGGGGTCGGCAGAACGAAGTCGAGATCGATCCCCATGCGCCCCTCAAAGGAGGCCTGGCCCGCGACGGCGATCACAGCGGCGGCCTCAACCGCGGCCCGCCAGGGCTTCTCTCCAGCGGTCGCGAAGGTTGCCGGCGTCGCGTTCACGCGGAAGGCCACCTCGCGCGGGGCATCGATCGCGTCCCCCACCAGCACTCACTCCCTTTCGTCGCCGTCGAGATCGAAATGCCTCCCGAGCCGCTCGAGCGTGAACTCCTGGCGGAGTTTGCAGGCGCTGTTCTGGTTCGCGAACATGCCTTTCTCCCAGTACGCCTGCTCGACCGGGACGGACGTGAACCACCGCACCGGCACGACCCACTCAGCGATATCGTCGGACGCGGGTGCAACTTCCGTGCCGCGCTCATAGACCCCCACGAGTGGCTGGCTCGAGAGAGGGGCCTCGACGCCGTCGATGGGTAGGCGTGCCTCGTCAAAGCGTTGTGCCGGCCCGCTCACCTCGCCGACCGCCACATAGCCGCGCCCCGGGACATGCACATTGACGCGACCTCCAAGAGGAAGGTTACGCAGGCTCCGTGAGTACCAGGCTTCACCACCGGCGCTGACGAAGCCGAACCTGCGACCGTCCTCCCAGCGACGCCCCAGGGGATCGTCACCGAAGGAGACGAACCAGTCCATCCCGTTCCACTCGGCCCGCTTGCCCTTCTTGCTCTTCGCGTATGCCGTGCCGTTGGCCTCACTCTCGTCCTCCCTCGCGAGCCACGAGCGGGCCAAGTAGCGGCGGCCGTCGTCCTCGAGATAGGAGAAGAAGACGGCGTTGACCGGAACACTGAAGGTCCGCAGGTAGGTAACGATCCGCTCCGATCCAGAATCGAGGTCGGTGGCGACGATCGTCATCTGGACAGCAGCGTTGAGCTCATCGGGTGCGGAGGTGCCGAAGACGTCCTCGAACGCTGACTCGAAGGGCACTTCAAGGTGATTGTTGGCGAGGTCGATGATCGAGTCCCGGTCGAGGGTGCTCACCCACGAGCCGTAGTCGAGCACCTGGGCGACCACATCGCGTGGGGTCTTGTCGCGCTTGAGTTCCAAGACGTGGAGGTTGCCGTCGCCGTCCATCGCGAGCAGGTCGATGAGCTTGCCGTGTGGCGTCTTCACCTGGCGGCCAATCACGAGCAGCCGATCACCCAGCAGCGAAGGGTCCTTCTCGAGGTACTGCTCCAACGTCGCCTCGGACGGCAAAGTGGCAGCAGACAGCCGCCGCGGGGTGTCCCCGTCAATCCGCCACATCCCCATCTGCACCGGCATGGCTCACAGCCTCCCCGAAAATGCCCGCGCCTGCAGCGTTCCAGCCAGGGCTACCACGGCGTCACGGCGAGCGACGTGGCAACATTTGCTCCGCTCGATCAGACCAGCAACCTCGGCGAACTCGGCTTGCGCCTCGGGGGCAGCTACCGGCAAGGGCATCAGCATGAGCTTCGCCTTGGAGATGTTCTTCATCGAGCCACCGGTGCCACTCGAGCGTGCGCTGAGCGCACGACGGATAGCAGGGGTCTGGAGGAGCATCGCCATGTAGGTCGGCTGGACCATGGTCGGATCACGCCAAACGATGCGCCAAAGCTTGTCGGGCAATGCGAGGTTCGAGGGCGTTTCGCGCACGAGGGCGGTTGCGCCGACCATGGCCGTCGTGTTCGCACGACTCATAAGCAAGTCGCCTGACCGAACCAGGTGCGACTCGTCAGGAATGTAATCCCGTGGTAGCGGCTTGGACTCGGTGGGCCGATAGACACCCGAAGTGACCGCGCTGATCTTCAGGACTCGGAACGGCGTCTCGGCGGTCGGATCGGACGCAACGAGATTCCGGCCGCCCTGGAGTTCCAGGACGTGGTCACCGAAGGTGCCACAGCGTGCTTCAAGCATCGCACGCTCGATGTCGCCAAACATTCCGCGGAAGATTGCGGCCAAAAGGACGTCATGTCGATCGACCGCGGCGACAGATGTTGCGGACAAGCTGTGAGCTCGATCGAGGATGGCGGCGATGTAGCGCTGCTCCTCGATCGGTGGCAGGGGTATAGATGACTCCTTGACGATCCGGTCTGACACAGCGGGATAGCTGGCGCCAGTCGCCTTGCCCACCATGTCCCGGACGAACTCTGGCGTCTGGACCCAGTGGAAGAGATACCGTCCGTCGAGTCGATCGCTTGGTCTCAGAACTGTGAAGCCCGTCGACGCGGTAGCGCCATGGAACTCGTCACCGACGTGCGCTACGGCATTCAGGTTCGGACGCACGGTTGAGACCAGGACATCCCCGCGCTCGATCAGCTGTCGCGCTCGGCTGGGCGCTTCCGCCGGACGGGTCGACCGGGCTGCGGTGATGTGCTTTGCGTCTTGGTCGACCGAGCTGAGGTCGACATAGGCGAACGGCTCGGCAGAGGCTGCCCTCGACGGGTTCCATGTGCCGACCCTGCGGACGACGTCGCCTATGACCGTCACGTGAGCATGGCTTTCAGGTCGGCCAGGCCCTGTTGGATTTCGATTTCGAGGGCTTCGAGGTCAGCGATGATGTCCAAGGGGTCGCGGTGCTCGACGTCTTCGTGGATGACCTCCTTGTACCGGTTGAGCGACAGGTCGTAGCCCTGGGCGATGATGTCGGCCTTCGGCACGAAGAAGCTCTGCTCGGTCCGTGCCCTCGTCCGCTCCGATTCCGTTGTGCGGGAGGCCCATCGAACCAGTGCGTCGGGCAAGTTGTTGCGCGGGTGTTCTTCCGAAGTAAGGGGAGCGGACGGCATGCACCCGAGCTTGTCCTCGGGAAGCAGCGGCGTTCGCTTGTCGTCAAGACTCCAGCCGTCGGCCTGGACGTCGTAGAACCACACGTCTTCGGTCGTGCCGCCACCGTCGACGCGAGTGAAGATGAGGATGGCGGTGGAGACACCGGCATACGGGCGAAAGACGCCGGACGGGAGCTTGACCACGGCGTCGAGCTTCTGCTCCTCGACGAGCCGTTTGCGCAACGTCTTGTGCGCCGTCGACGAGCCGAAGAGCACCCCATCAGGGACGATGACCGCGGCGCGGCCACCCGGTTTGAGCAGCCGGAGGAAGAGCGCGAGGAAGAGGAGTTCGGTCTTCTTCGTCTTGACGTCCTTGAGCAACGCCTTGGACGTCGACTCGTAGTCGAGGCTGCCGGCGAACGGCGGGTTCGCGAGGACGAGCGAGTACCGGCCCTCGTCGGACGCGGAGCCCTCGGAGAGGCTGTCGCGGTAGCGGATGTCGGGGGCCTCGACGCCGTGCAGCAGCATGTTCATGCTGCCGATGCGAAGCATGGTGTTGTCGAAGTCGTAGCCGTGGAACATCGAGTGGTTGAAGTGCTTGCGCTGCGCGGCGTCGGTCATGACGGACGGGTGCGTGTCACGCAGGTACTCGGAGGCGGCGACGAGGAATCCCGCTGTGCCGCATGCCGGGTCGACGATCTCGTCGGTCGGTGTCGGCGCCGTCATCGCGACCATGAGCTGGATGATGTGCCGCGGCGTGCGGAACTGGCCGTTCTGTCCGGCGGTGGCGATCTTGCCGAGCATGTACTCGTAGAGGTCGCCGTTGGTGTCGCGGTCGGTCATCGGGACGTCGTCGAGCATGTCGACGACCTTGGAGAGCAGCGCCGGGGTGGGGATCGTGAAGCGCGCGTCCCGCATGTGGTCGGAGTAGGTCGAGCCCTCGCCGCCGAGCTGACGGAGGAAGGGAAAGACCTCCTCGCCGACGACCTTGAACATGACGGCGGGGTCGTCGTTCTTGAACCGGCTCCAGCGGAGATGGTCCTGGCCGGGGAGGAAGGTGGGGTCCTCGACCGGCTCCTTGAGGCGGCGCGCGCGGTTCTCCTTGAGGGTCTGGAGCTCGTCGAGTCGCCGGATGAACA
>JAKOZM010000107.1 GCA_029779995.1 Actinomycetes bacterium | reverse complement strand
GGTCCGGGCGCCGGTCACGACGGTGGGCTGGTCGTGTTCGAGGGGACACCGAGCGATCTGGTGGCCGCCCGGGCCGGGCTGACCGGACAGCACTTGGCCGACTACGTGGGGGTTTGATCCTGGCTCGAGGTGTCTTCCGGGATCTCGCCCATGCGAGCCAGTGCAACTGAGCCGCCGATGGCCACCAGCATGCCGACGACCACCACCATCGCGAACCCCGGCCGCACCTGATCGCCGAGGAACAGCAAGCCGATCGCCGAGGGGATGACCGTCTCGGCCACCACCATGGCGGCGGTCGCCTGCGTGACCCCGCCGCGCTGCAGGGCAGTAGCCAGCGCCAACAAGGACACCGCACCAGCGGCGACCAGGCCGTAGGCCGAGGGGTCAGTCAGGACCCCGGTCACGGACAGCGGTTCGTCGAGAGTTCGAGTGGCGATGCCCACCAGGCCGAAGCCCAGACCGGCCAGGCCGCCCAGTACGGTGACGCCCGCGCGCCCTTTGAGCCGAGCGCCGAAGTAGGTGGCAACCAGCAGTGCAGCTGCAGCCGCGAGAGGCAGCCACTTCTGCGCTGGTGTCAGGGCCACGTCCCGGTCGGGACCGGCCGACAGGCCCAAAGCCAGCAGGCCCACCGTGACCGCAACCACGCCCAGCCATTCTCCGCGCGACAGTGGGATTCGCAACCAGGTGGCCGCGGCGACGGCAGTCACGGCCAAGGCGCCAGCGGTGAAAGCCTCCACCACGAACAATGGCAGCGTCTGCAGTGCCACCACGGTCAGCACGTAACCCAGCCCATCCAGACCCAGGCCGATCAGATAGGGCACCGACCCAAGCAGGCGCACGATGAGGCCAGGGTCGAGGCCGTCCCCGGCAGCAGTGCGTTTGGCACCGACCGACTGCAGAACCGTGGCCAGGCCATAACTGACGGTGATGCCGAGCGCGGCCAGCAGAGCCAGGGTCATGGAGTTCAGGCTATGGCCCAGCGGGGTTACAGCGCTGCCAGGGCGTGCAGCAGGCGGGGCCGGTCTCCGAACGGCAGTGCCAGCAGCAGGTCGGCACCCGCATCCGCGTAGGCCGTCACCTTCTGCTCGAGGGTCTGCTCGGTGGCAGCAATCGCGGCCAGATCGATGACATCGTCGGTGAGCAAGCGCGCCGCCCCGGCATGGTCGCCGGCCAAGAAGGCATCCTGGCAGGCCGAGGCGACCTCGCCGAAACCGTAGCGGGTGGCCAGGTCCACGTAGAAGTTCTTCCCGCGCGCCCCCATCGCCCCGAAATAGAACGTCAGGATGGGACGCAGCAGATCGCGGGCCTCCCGCTCCGTAGCGCCCAGAGCGACCGGAACGGTGGGAGCGATGCTGACGTCCTGGCGCTGTCGTCCGGCGTCAGCAATGCCAGCCAGCAGCGGGGCATTCAGCGACTCGGCGTGTTCCGGGCTGTAGAAGGCGGGCAGCCAGCCGTCGGCGATCATGCCGGCCTGACGGACGGTCTTCTCGCCGATCACACCCAGGTAGATGGGAATGTCGTCCTGCACTGGCCGGCCGATCATTCGCAGCGGCTTGCCCAGGCCGGTGCCGCCCGTGGACGGCAACTGCCAGTGCTTGCCCTGGTAGCTGACCTTTCCGCCGGCCAGAGCGGTCCGGATGATCTCCACGTACTCGCGGGTCCGGCCCAGGGGCGAGGTGAACGGCACGCCGTACCACCCCTCCGAGACCTGTGGCCCGGAAAGGCCCAGACCGAGCATCGCCCGACCGCCACTGAGCTGATCAATGGTCGAGATGGCGGACGCCGTGCTGGTGGGCTGGCGGGCGGGAATCTGCATGATCGCCGCCCCGAGCCGCAGTCGTCGCGTCGTCGTGGCCAGCCCGCCCAGGACGGCGGTGGCATCCTGGCCCCACGTCTCGGCGACCCAGGCGCTGTGCAGGCCCAGCCGGTCTGCCAACTGGCCCAGGGTCAGTTGCTCGGGCAGGGGAATCCAGGGGGCATAGGCCAGATAGACCGCGATGTCCATGCGGTCAGTCTGACATCAGGCTTCGAGGCGCTCGGCGATTCGGGTGAGCTGGTCGTGCAAGGCGAAGTACTCGGCGGGACTGTCCACGAGCCGCGCGGCGACCTGCTCCGGGACGGCTCGCGCCCGCTCGCGCAGTTCGCGGCCGGCCGGGGTCAGGTGCACGGTTACCTGCCGCTCATCCCGTGGGTTGCGGGTCTTGTCGACCAATCCGGCAGAGACCAGTCGGCGGATCAAGGGGGACAGGGTCCCCGAGTCCAGACACAGATCGCGACCGAGATCGCCCACGGTTCGACCGTCTTGTTCCCAGAGCACCAGCATCACCAAATACTGCGGATACGTGAGTCCGAGGTCGGTCAGCAGGGGCCGGTAGGCGGCCGTCAGGTCACGGGTGATCCGGTGGAACAGGAAACAGAGCTGGTTGTCCAGCAGCAGCTCGGGGCGGTCCTGGCTCATGCGGGGGTGGCCGTCAGCAGGTGCTCGATGTGGCCGCTGAGCTTTGCCGGGTCGGTCTTGGGGGAGAAGCGCTTGACGCTGACCCCGTCGCCGGCGACCAGGAACTTCGTGAAGTTCCACTTGATGCGCGAACCCAGCAGGCCGGATGAGTGGTCCTTGACGAATTCGAAGACCGGGTGGGTGTCGGGGCCGTTGACATCGATCCTCGTGCTGAGTGGGAACGTCACCCCGTGGTTGACCCGGCAGTACTCTTCCACCGCGGCATCGTCGGCCAGTTCTTGGTTGGCGAACTGCCCGCAGGGGAAGCCCAGTACAACCAGACCCTGTGGCCCGTAGGTCTCGTGCAACGTCTGCAAGCCGTCGTACTGCGGGGCAAACCCGCACTTGCTTGCTGTGTTCACGATGAGGATCGGCTGGCCCTGGAACTGGGCCAGGTCCATGGTCTGGCCGCTGTTGGTGGTGAGACTGAGATCATAAATAGTGTCCATGATTAGATTGTGCACGATTTAATCATGGACGGCAAGTTGTGGGCACACGGCAGCGCAGGCTGGCCCGGTGATGCAGGGCATGCCGCGAAAGCGGCGATTGCGGAAGGTTCGCCCGTTTCGTTCAGGTGCGCCGATTCGGGAGCGGCGATTGTGGACGAAAGGGGCGGTGCTGGCCACGTCGGGGTGAGCAGGTGGACGGTCTCTGTAGCACTGGGCGACGACGGACCAGAAGCACAGATGGCTTTGCGGGCGGTCACGGTGAAGGTGTGAGCGGTGCCCTTCGTCAAACCCGGCACTTTCGCGGGACTTTCGCTGGCTACTACAGGTGGCCGCCGGGGTGGCTGTGGGCACGTACTCCGGACCACCGCCATTTGGGTCGACCAGGACACCGTCGCTCGAGAGTCACCAGGTTCTGCTCGTGCGGCTACGGGCGAGTTACCCCGCAGCGGCCAAATAGTCACAAGGTGCGATTCTTCGCGGCGTGTCGCAGCAACTACCGCCCATTCGCTCAACGTTCCCGCCTCGGGCGACCTGTCGGCGCCAAGACCGGCAACGGGCCATCCCTGTCCAACGCCCGTCTGGCTGGGCGGCCGCGCTCGTCTGCTTTGGCAGGACCGCGGCACCGTTCGCGATTACGTCCTGGCCCAGCGCACCCAGCAGGTAAGGCGAGCGTTGTGCCGGGGGTAATCTCTAGTCGACGGCCGTAGGAGGAAGAGTGCTGACTGCAGGTAACGCCGCGTATGACAGCCTGCTCCAGGACTACGTGAGGTTCCACGAGGCACTGGTCGTCGTTGGCGGGGTTTTCACGCTTGCGCTCACCGCGCTCGGTATCTTCGCGTGGGTGCGATTTAGGAGGGCGCCCCGCCCCGCGCAGGGCGGCCTCGGCTTCGAGAAGCGCACATACCTCCTATGCGGCGTCTTCAGTCTCGGCCTCAGTGCGCTGCTGGCACTGGTTGTCGCTGCGAATCTGAGCAACGTACTCAACCCGCGCGCTGGGCTGGATGGCGCGATCGGCGACGTCGCATACCCGCGCGCCCTCGCGTCGTGGCTGGACTCCGGCAGTCCCGAAGTACCAGCGTTCATCCAGGAGAGGGTTGAGGAACGGTTGGCTTGGCAGATGCCGAAGGCCATCATCAGCACGATCCTTCTTCTGCTCTGTGCCGCCCTCACCGTGTACCTGTGGCGCCGCCTAATGATGCGTTACCGGGCGCATCGGGAGGTCCGGGGGAGGGGCCTGGTTCTGTCGGCGGCATCCTTTGGGATCTTGGCCTGCTTCGTCCTGATGCTCATGGTGATGGGCAATACGCAGGCGTCGTATGCGCCGGTCGTGATGACCCTGCTCTATGGCTAGCAGCAGTCAGTCCCCAACCAGACGTGCGCACACCGCCTAGCGCGTCGGCCGCGGGTTCCCCTGCGGCAACTTCCCTGTCTGCGCGAGATGCTCGGCGAGGTCGTTCAACCTGAGGTTGAGGCGCTGAGACGCCCGACGCAGGACGTCAAACGCCTCAGCGGCCGAAAGCCCTTGCCGCTCCATCAAGATGCCCTTGGCCTGGCCGATCACGTCGCGAGTATTCAAGGCGCGGTGCAACGACGCCTCGCGACGCTCAAGATCCCGGTCCCGTTGGATCGCCCCAACGGCAGCGGCAAAGTTCGCGGCCAGGATCGCCATGAATTCACACACCTCGTCGCTGAAAGCCTCCGTACTACTGCTGTAGAACGTCAACGAGCCCAGCGACTGTCCCCACCGGCCACCCTGCACCACGAGACCACAGGACAGAACTTGGCACACACCGAACGTTCCGGCCGCAGCGGTGGTTGCCGGGGATTGTTCGTCCAGTTTCAGGTCCAGGACGTGCACCTGCGCTCCCTCCTGCATCGCCTGCCAGGCCGGACCCTCCCCACTGACGAACTGAATGTTGTCCAGCGTCGCTGCGGCGGCACTGGTGGCAAGCGTGTCGAAGAGACTGGAATTGCGCCAGGTCGTCAGACTTGCGCCGTGGCAGTCAGGCGTCACCTCGGCCCCGTTGTCCAGCGCTTGCGACAACAACGAGCGGGATCCTCGCCAGCGAACAACGCGCTGGCCACCTCGGCGAAGCTGGCGATCAGCCGTGGGCCGTACTGCTCGGGTCCCCACAAGGCCGCAGCACGTTCCCGGGCATGAGCCGCGTCCTGACGCTCACGAGCGGTCCGAATCCGTCGCGCCCTGACGTCGGCTCGTGAAGATGCAAGAAGGGTGGGGTCTGATGCTCCCGGGGAGAGCCGGAGTACGCCGGCCCGACGGCCCCGCGCGCGACCCTGCTGGTGCCGTTCTCGCTCGCTGACCGCACGGTCCCGCTTATCGGCGAGCTCCTCGCGGATGACGGCGGACTCGTCGCGGTCTTCCGCTGAGTCCTCGCGGCTGTCCGCCATGCGATCGCGCTCGGCGGCGACGAAGTCGCGCCGCTCCATGAGCCACGCCCGCTCCTCCTCATCGGAGGCGTCCAGCAAGGTGCCGGCCGACACGGCTCGGTCACGCCCGGCACCATCGCGGAGCATGCGGCCCTCAGTCCGGGAGGCGGCCTGCCGGACGCGGGCGAGTTCTTCAGTGGCACGTCCCGGCGCGGGCTCGGCGCGACGAACCGCCTCCCGCGCAGCAGACAGTTGGTCCTTAACATCCAAGCCCTGCTCAGCTAACGCGGACTCCAGGCGATCCAACTCCAGCTCACGCTGCTCGATGAGCCGGTCACGTTCATCGGCGAGCCACTCGCGCTCATCCGCGACCGAGTCACGCTCGTCGGCGGCCCGTTCGCGTTCATCTGCGGCCGCCTCCCAGAGAGCTGCTCGGCGGCTCCGCTCCTGCGCGTCCACGGATCGGGCAGCCTCCTTCGGCAGGTCCTTCCGTCATTGTCGGAGTCGTTGGCGATGACCACCCTGGCCCCCTCTGCTCTGCTCTGACTGTACGTCTTTTGGCGTGCCCTGCATTACCTCCCCTTTCGGCACCCGGCAGGCGTGGCGGCCATCTGAGAATCAGCGGGTGGGCAACGGGTACTCACCACCGAAACGAGGAGGCACGGTGGCCGTTGGTCGCAGTGCAGTTGTTCGAGCTACACATGCGCAACCAGATCGCTGGTGTGGCTCGCGTGGTCGCGGACGGCAGCTTCCTTCGGGTGAACCCCGCACTCTGTGCCTTCTTGGGTCTCGATGCGGATGAGTTGCTTGGTTCGACATGGCAGGGGTTGACACACCCAGGCACGTGAAGCCGACTGGTCCCTTGCGCGTGAACTCTGCGTAGCCTGCCGGCGGAACGATGACCGGTCGGTCTGTTGCTTCGTCTCGCACATTCTGGACAGCACAGGACTGGTCCGTGCCCGGAAGGAACTCACCCTGAGCGAACAGCACTACCGCTTCGTGGTGGAAGCCTCCAGCGGGCCGCGCTCCGAGTCTGATCAGGAGGCGGGCTTGACCCTGATGGTCAGCCAGGAGGACTCGATGGCGCCGAGGTTCTGAGTGACGATCACACGGATCTTCTGCTTGCCGGTCGCAGTGAGGACCACTCGCATGCTGCAGTCACCACGGGCGCCGACGTCACGTCTGGCGTTGATGGTGGCGCGCTTCTGGTCTAGCTGTGCCACTGCCCCCTGGAATCCGGACTTTCCGACGAGTTGGCACTTGATGCGGAACAGTTGACCAGCCGTGACGGTGCCCGGGGCCGACACCTTCTTGAAACCCGGATCGGATGCGGCACTCGCGGCACCCGCGCCCACCATCACAGCACCACCAGCTACCGCCACTGTGGCGCCGAGCGCCACGATCTTGTGCATAATCATCTGACCAATCCAATCTGTGAAGTTGTCCCACCTGCAATCGCAGTATGCCCTTGACCCGCCGTTGTGACATCCGACAAGACGTCGCGTTTGTCGCCCGCGGGTTTCGGGAGGGTTCGGCATTTAGCACCAAGTGCCTGATTGCTGCGGGGCGGCCGTCGTCCGGGAGGGGTTCGGCAGTTGTTGCGACACGCCGTGGTGGATCGCACCAAGTGCCTGATTGCTGCGGGGCGGCCGTCGTCCGGGAGGGGTTCGGCAGTTGTTGTTGCGACACGCCGTGGTGGATCGCACCAAGTGCCTGATTGCTGCGGGGCGGCCGTCGTCCGGGAGGGGTTCGGCAGTTGTTGTTGCGACACGCCGTGGCGGATCGCACCAAGCGCCCAATTGCTGCGGTGGTACGCCCGAAACGACGCCTCGGGCAGGGCATCCGGGAACGTACTCAGTGGTCGACGATCACGCAGGAGCCCCCGGACTCTTTCGCCGCGTACATCAGACGATCCCCACGCTGCGGCAGAGCCTCGGCCGTCTGAGCGGGGTCTGTGGTGAGGGCGACGCCCACCGAGGCGCCGACTGCCCAGGACACTTCGGGGTCGTTCAACAGCGCTTCCAGCAGATGCTCTGCGCGGACCTGGGCCTCGGAGCGGTCGGCGAGGCCGGAGGTGATGATCACGAACTCATCGCCGCCGGATCGGGCGGCGAGTTCATCGGCGCCCACTGTCTGGCTCAGACGCTGTCCCACGTGGCGGAGCACCTGATCACCGACCGCATGCCCGAAGCGGTCGTTCACATCTTTGAAGCCGTCCAGGTCGATGTAGGACAGACTGACCACGCTGGTGGGGCTGGCCGCGGGCAGCGTCGCCTCTAGCACGTGCACCAACTGTCTCCGATTCGCCAGGCCGGTCAGCGGATCGGTCACCGCCTCATGGCGTAGCCGCGACTCCCGACGCCGCACGTCGGTCATGTCCTCCGCGAGCACGAGGCGGGCCACGTTGGCACCCGAGCGAAGCGTCCCGTAGCGATCGAAGTCGTCAGCGGCCACCGCAACGACGCGCAGCCGGACCTGCAGTGGATCACCTGACGGATCCACGGCTGCGAACTCGCCGGTGCGGGTCTCGCGGGTGGGACAGGCATCCTTGAGGAACTGCGTTACGGCGTCGCGCTCGCCTGCGGGGAAGTACGACGGCAGATCGGACGGTCCCGTGTCCGCGAGCAGTTCGCGGAAGGCCCGGTTGGTCCGGGTGATCTGCAAGCAGTCCGGTGCCAGCAGAGCCGTGGCTATCGGGGACTCCTCGAGAATGGCGTCGAGCAGCGCCTGCTGGCCAGCCATCATCGTGCTGTGGCGCAACGACCGGGAGACCATCAGCGATACGGACTGCACGGATACGGCGATCACGAGCAGCACCAGCTGCAGTGTGCGCATCGGGGTTCCGTCACCCAGAGCCAACTCTTGGAACGGCCCCACCCCCCAGGCGGTCAGCGATGCGGCGATCCAATCCATGCCGAGCAGGAACAACGACATGGCCAACAACCCGAAACGCAGGCTGTAGAGGACCACGAGCGGGGTGGCGACGATCAGCCACACCCATACCGGCAGGGCCGGATACACAAAGCCCGCGAACTGCACCAAGAGGCCTGCCAGCGCTACGACGAACCAGGCGAGCGCCTCGAGGGCGCGCCGTCCGCGCGGCGGGCTGGCCCGTCCCAGAAGCAGGATCAGGGGCACGACCAACACCACGCTAAGGACGTCCGACCCCCACCAGTCCGCCCAGAACCGCGTGGCGTCCACGTCGGAGACGGAGGCCAGGCTCAGGGATCCAACGACCGCCACGATGGCAGTGACCACAGCGGCCACCGCCGCCAGCACCACTGGGTCGCGGGGCCGGGACATGTCGACCTTCGCCCGGCGCAACAGGAACGCCAGAGCGAGTACCTGCACGGCGTTGCTGACTCCCCAGATGGCGGCGACCTCGAAGGTGGCCAGTCCCAGCACCGTTCCGCCCCCGACATCGGTGGCCAGCATGGCACCCAGAACCCACCACCACATTCGGCCCGGGAGGCGCAGCAGCAGCCCCACCCCCACGCCAGTGGGCAGGAACAGCGCGGGGATCCCCACGTCCGACACCGTGATCTGGGCCAGGGCGTAACTGGCGATCCAGGCGCCGAGTCCCACCCCGAGTACGACGCGCGGATTCAGGCGCCACGGAACGATGGGCGTCTCAGCCCCCGTGGGTGGGGGACGGAAATCGCGCGGGATCGACATGTGCCACCAGCCTCCCGTCCAGTGTTGCATCGGGCGAGGCTCCAGCACAGTCCCCGGACGAGTGTCATTGACCAGGCGTCGCCTGTGCCTGGCGGCCGGGGATCGCTTGGCGCAGGTGCGCTGCACGCCGGGAGCTCGCGCCGATCGTTGGCGGCGATTGTTGGCGGCGATTGTTCGGCGGGCCAGTTGACCCTGACAGAAGATCGTCTTGACAGACACGCAGATCTACGAGTCCTGGCCGATGGCAAATCCTCTTTTCGGCGAGTGACGATCTTCGCCGGATAGCCCCTAGGGTTATGCCACTTGGCCCAAGCGGTGGGCCCGTAACAGAGGGATTCCCCTTATGAAAGCTCAAATATGGTTGGGTGCTACGTGCATGGCCGTGCTGTGCGGAAGCATCACGACAGCTCCCGGACAGGCGACGACCTCGTCGGCAGCATCGGCACCGGGGGGAGAAACGAGAGTTGCGTACGCCATGTGCGCAAAGAAGACCACCGGCAAGGTCCGCCTGGTGCCGCCTGGCGCAAGCTGTCGCGCTACGGAGGTTCGCCTCGCTACTGTCGCCTACGGTCCACCAGGGGTACGCGGTCCAGCGGGTCCGACCGGTGCGACCGGTGCGACCGGGACGACCGGGGCGACGGGTGCCGTGGGCGCCACCGGTGCCCAAGGACAGCAGGGCATCCAGGGAGACAAGGGCGCGCAAGGCCTGCCGGGGGCCGACGGCTCACCCGACACCCCGCAGCAGGTTCTCGACAAGCTGTTGACGGTGGACGGCCCCGGCTCGGGGCTCAATGCCGACCTGCTCGACGACCTCGACTCCGCGGCCTTCCAACTGCTGGTCACGGGCGACTGCGCGACCGCGAACACGTATGTGACGGCCGTGGCCGCCAATGGTGACGTGACCTGTACCGGGATCACCGCTCCGCTCGTCCTTGCCGGTGTTCCCAGCGCGGCCACCAACGGAGCCACGATCACGATGCCCAATACGAACACCGGGCGCGGGATCTCCGTGGATCATCAAGGTTCCGGGCCGGGAGTTCTGGCGACTACGGTGGGGAACTCCCTCTGGGGTATCACCTCCAGTATCAGCTCCGCCGCAGTCATCGGAGACTCTTCCAGCGGTGAGGCGGTCGTAGCCCGGCAGAACGGCGCCGTGTGTGAATTGAACATTGGCAAGTGCAACGGCATCGGAGCGCTCGTCGGCCGCCACGATGGACAGGGCGGCTACGGGGTGCGCGGGTTTGTCACCGACCCCAACGGGGCCATCGGTGTGATCGGCCAGTCGGGTATCAGTGGGGGCACGGGTGTGGCCATCAGGGCTGAAAACGTCAACAATGCAAACGCCTCGAACGCCTTCGAAGCGGTGACCAATGGCGACGGCGCTGCTGTCTATGCCGACGGCGACCCGCTCGCAGGTGTCTTCGCCGGCAACGTGCAGGTCAACGGCAATCTCAATGTGACCGGCACCAAGGCGTTCCAGATCGACGATCCCCGCGATCCCACGAGACGTACCATCACGCACGCCGCGGTGGAGACCGACGAGTTGCAGGTCATCTACTCCGGCAACGTCACCACCAACGCCGACGGCCGTGCTGTCATCGAGCTGCCCGGATACATCGAGGCGTTGGGCGCCAATTGGCGCTACCAGTTGACGCCGATCGGCTCGTTCAGTGGACTGATGGTCGACCAGGAGATCGCCGACGGCTCATTCACCGTGCGCAGCGAGGAGCCCAACGTGCGCCTTTCATGGCAGATCACGGGCAGTCGCATCGATCCCTACGCGGCACAGAACCCCTTGGATGTCGTCACGGACAAGCCCGCGGCGGACCAGGGCGAGTACGTCGACCCGGAGGCCTACGGGGCGAAACCGTCGAAGCAGGCCGGCCCAACCCTGTACGAGGCGCAGGACAGCGATCGTCGGCTGGCCTCTGATCAGGCCAGCGACCGGTAGCGGGCCTGCGCCAGGGGCACTGCGCACCTCGCAGAGTGTCCTAATACGCCTGATCGGTGGGTTGATGGCAGACATCGACCCACCGATCAGGCCCGCGGTGCCGTCCGCTTCCATCTCGTCGTCAACGCTGCCGTGCGGGACTGGGGCGAGTACATGTGTCTGCGTCCGAGCGGCAGGGTTGTCGAACTGACCAGCACATCTGCAGCGGCCACCTCCTGACCGGGCAAACGCTGCCCACGCGCCCCTAGCATTTCCAACACCACCCGATGTCCGGCCCAGGAGAGTGAACTCGCGTGAGACTAGGCAGAATGTCGGCGGCCGTGACCGCGGTCGCCGTGACAGCGGCGCTACTGATCCCGGGAAGTGCGTCGGCGGATATCGGGCAGAACGCGAACACGCAGGCCGCCGCTGATTGGGGCAGCATCAACGTGCAGTGGGACTGGTCGATGCCGGCATCCATGACCGACACCGACCAGTACCCGGGCATCCCCGACCAGCCGATGCAGCCGGTACCCGGCTATCAGGCCGCGGGCAATGCGCTCTACGGACCCCTACCCGCAGACGGGCTCTTCCAAGTAGTCCTCAACGCGGGGGCCTCGACGGTGGGCGGCGGATTGCCCACCCAGTTGTCATGCACCTGGACCCTCTCGACCAATCCCGTCTCGACCTACGCGGGCCAGCCGTGCAGTACCCCGCTGAACGCGTCGCTGCCGGAGGGGACTTTCCCGCTGCAGCTGGCCGTCACGGACACCAAGACCTCAGTGACGAAAACCGTGTCGAGCAGCATCACGGTTCGCAACACGCTGATGAGCATTGCCGGGGACTCCTACGCGTCGGGTGAAGGCTTCCCGCCGTTCCGCAATGCGGACGGGACGATCGACTGGGATGAGCCGGCCTGTGACAGGTCACGGTGGAGCGGGTTCGTGCGAGCCGCGCTCACCCTGGAGCAGTCGGATCCCCGATCGAACGTGACGGTCGTGGACGTGGCGTGCTCCGGGGGCGAGATTCTGGAGCAACCGAACAACCCAGCCGTCTCGCCGAACGGTGGCCTGTTGTCGCCGCAGAAGAAGATCAAACAGCCGTCGCAACAGAGCAACACCGGTCCCGGCGACTACATGCCCCCGCAGATCGACCAGTTGGCCGCCATCGCGGGGAACCAGACCTACGACGCCGGGTTGCTCTCGATCGGCGGCAACGACGCCGGGTTGTCCCCAGTCATCCTCAGTTGCGTCGCGACCGACGTCCTGCCGGTGGTCATCAACGGGTTCCCGGACAGCGGCATCTCCGGGATCCTCAAATCCAAGATCCAGGGCTTCCCCAACTGTCAGGACGGGGCGCAGGTCTCTGGCAAGCTGGACCTCGCCAACCTGCAGGACATCACATTCACATGTGCGCCCAATGGACCCAGCGGCTCGTTCAATGACCTCGGCGGGCTACTCACCCTGATCGGCGACATGAACCTGATCACCCCCGGCGATGTGGGAGGGTATCGCTGCCTCACCTCCGATCCTGACGCTCCCGACCCGGTCCAGGACAATCCCGAACTCGAAGAGGCCGTCTTCAACAACCTCACAATGCTGCAACAGGACTATGCGAAACTCGCGCCCTGCCTCGGTGCGACCGGGGGTGCACCTGACTGCAAGACCCAGAAATTGGTCAATGGGGTGCCTCAGCCCGGCTTCACCGCGTCCACGCCCGTCAAATACACCAAGATCGGGAACCTGACCCAGGCCATGTATCCCGACCTGACGCAGAAGGGCACCCCGGGCAACACCGAGTTCTGCGGCGTCCAGCAGGACCCGACGCAGCCGTGGGGAGGGCAGTTGACGCTGAAGAATCCCGCTGGCCTGCCGGAGCCGAGTAACATCAACTTCCCGACGATCGAGCAGATGCTCACCAACCCGTTGATGTCGCCGCTCAACCAGATCGACAACGCCTGGGCGTACAACGTGCTCTATGAGGGGCAGGCCGGCCACGATGTGGTCGCCGTCCCGCAGACCACGTCGTTCCCGAGCAACGTCCCGGCGCTGAGTCCGGTCGTGACCGGGTTAGGTCCGTTCAATCCGGCCACCAATCCGCCCCTCGGGGCACCGAACACCCGCCTGGACAACCGCATCGAGGTACCGGTCAACGGGCTTGTCGCGCAGATCGAGAACAACGCGGCGACCTACGGCTGGAACACGGCCTTCTCGATGTACCGGGCAAGTCACCCGCACGGCATGTGCTCCCCAACCCGGTGGGTCACGAGCCTGACGGACTACATCGTCGACACCACAGCCGCGAAGGGCACCGGCGTCGGATTCCATCCGAACGAGGTGGGCCAGCAGCAGTACGCAAACATGCTGTCGGCGACGCTACTGGGTCAGTACCCGCCGGTTGTGCCGGCGTTCACCACTCTCGTGCCGCTCGGGCCTTCTGTCAGTTCGAAGATCAGGGCGAAGCTCGTCAGCCCGGCCACGATCAAAGCGGGCAAGCACATCCGGCTCACGGTCAAGGTCACGACGAAGGGGGCCAAGACCGGCGATATCGGTGTGCGAGCAGTCAACACGAACGCGGTTCTGCGCTACACGGCGGTGACGCTGCCCAAGGACGGCACTCGCACGATCTCCCTGCCCAGGAAGTGGTCCAAGATCGGACCGAAGGGCAAGGTCAAGCTGACGGTCCAGTTCTTGGGCAACATCTCGGTCACACCGTCCAACAAGGACAAGGTGACGCAGTACATCGGCAAGCCGGGCAAGTAGTCAGGTAGGTGCGGGTCGCAGCCTGGAGAGGGTGTCACCCGCATCTGCGTGTGTGAAGATCAAGCCCTGCTGGGTTGACGGACTGGTTGGTAGGCACGTTCTGGATGACTTCGCCGTCGTATCAGGACTTCACAACCCCGAGCGGCCAGTGCGGGGACACAGACCTTCGGCACAGGGATATCCACGCACTATGGGATCGGTCGAGCCACGTTCAGCGCCAGTCGGGGGCGCCAAGCGTAGGCACCATAGTGCGATGGGAGACTACGCAGTGACACAGGCAGCTGGGACCGCACATGCGGCACCGGTGCTGTCCGGCACCGCCAGCCGGCTGATTGCGGTGAGCCGCGCCACGGGCGATGGCACGGAACCACCGTTGCGAAACCATTGAGGGAGAACGTATGGCTACAGACACCGAGGTCCCGCTCATTCCCGTGGAAGAGCGCAAGCGCGGCTTCCGGGTGTTCTCTGTGACCTTCAGTGGGGTCGGGATCTGGTTCGCCGTTCTGTTCTTCGCGTTCTCGCTGTTCCCGTCCCTATTGCCCCGCGCCGGATACCTACAGGGCATCGCTTCCGGGATCACGATCATGGTCGGATACCTCATCGGGGTTGGGTTGCAGACACTGTGGCGATATCTGCAGATCCCCTCCCTGCCGGTCAAGGTCGCGCGGTGGGTCACGGGCATCCTGTGGGTTCTTGTGGGTCTGGCTGTGGCGTCATCCATCTGGCGCTACGTCGGCTGGCAGAACGAGCTTCGAACCATCTTCGCCAAGGATCCGATCTCGCCGAGCGTCTGGCCAGTCATCGTGGTCGTGACCGTTCTGGTCGCCGCCCTGATACTGATCGTCGCGAGGTCCTTGCGCAAGCTCGCGAAGTTCGGAACTCGCCTGCTCAACAGGATCTTCCCGCCTCGGCTGTCGCAACTGATCAGCGTAGGGGTCATCGTGGTCCTGCTGTGGTCGCTGATCACCGGGGTGCTGGTCCGCGGCTTCTTTGACGGCGCCAACGCCATGTTCTCGACGCGGGACACCGCAACCAGCGAAGGGGTGGTCCCGACCACCTCGATGCTGCGCTCGGGGGGCCCCGAGTCCGCGGTCACCTGGGAATCCCTGGGCCGCAAAGGCCGGGACTTCGTGGCGACGGGACCCACTGTTGAGCAGATCGATGAGTTCAGCGGGGGTGGGGCCATCGAGCCGATCCGTGTGTACGTCGGGCTGGACACGGAGGCCGATTTGCAGAAGCGGGCCGACCTGCTCCTGGCGGAGTTGCAGCGCACGGGTGCGTTCGACCGCGAGGTCCTCGTCGTGGCCACCACGACAGGCACGGGATTCCTGGATCCGGCGGGGATCGATCCGCTGGAGTACATGTATAACGGCGACACCGCGATCGCCGGGGTGCAGTACTCGTTCCTGCCGAGTTGGATCTCACTGCTCGCCGATCAGCAGGCCGTCAAGGACACCTCCCGCACTGTGTTCGACACGGTTCACGACTACTGGGCGACGCTGCCGGAGGACTCGCGGCCCGACTTGTACCTCTATGGCCTGTCGTTGGGCTCTTACGGCGTCGAAAGCATCCTGAATTCGATCAACGTGCTCAACGAACCGATCGATGGTGCCTTCATGTCGGGCCCGCCGTTCGTGAACTCGCTGCACAACGACATCGAGGCCGACCGGGACCCGGGCAGTCAGGCCTGGCTACCCGCTTTTGAGGGCGGGCGGACCGTCCAGTTCACATCGTCAGGCTCGCAGATCAACGCGGTGGTGGAGCAGAACTGGGGACCGACGAGGCTTGTCTACTTGCAGCACTCCTCCGACCCCGTGGTGTTCTTCAACCAGAACCTCGCCTATGAGGAGCCGGAGTGGCTGCTGGAGGGGCAGCGGGGACCGGACATTCCGAAAGAGATGGTGTGGGTGCCGCTGGTGACGATGTGGCAGGTGGCGTTGGACCTGCCAGCCGCCGGATCGGTGCCTATCGGGCACGGGCATATGTACTCGCCACAGTCGAACACCGAGGCCTGGGCCGCGATGACCCAGCCGCAGGACTGGACACCGGCCGAGACTGCCCGTTTGGTGGCGCAGATGGAGGCTGACGGGACTGCGAGCTGACCGATGGGTGGCTCTTGGCGATCGTCGCCAGCCAAGATGCGCCTGTTCCGCTCAGAATCGCCTCTCCCGAATGGGCGCACATGGACGAAGCGGGCGAACCTGTCGCCTGAGGTGGTAGGTGCGGGCACAACGGCATAAGTGAGCTCCGCAGCGCAGCGGTGCGTGCCTATATTCGACCGGTGACGTTCTGGCTGGGAACTTCAGGCTGGGGTTATGACCACTGGACGGGCGTTCTTTACCCCGAGGGTCTGCCGCCGGTGCGGCGCCTGGAGACGTACGTGTCGCATTTCCGGACGGTCGAGCTCAATGCCTCTTTCTACCGTTGGCCCGCGCCGCGCAGCTTCGCCAGTTGGCGGCGGCGGTTGCCTGACGGGTTCCGGATGGCTGTGAAGGCGCCGCGAGGGCTCACACACGGCCGGCGGCTATCCGAACCGGAATTGTGGATCGACCGGATCTCGGCGGGACTCCACGAACTGCGGGGCAAGCGCGGGCCACTGCTCGTGCAACTCCCACCGGGCTTCACCCGTGACGACGTCCGACTGGCCTACTTCCTCGACCGGTTGCCGGAGTGGATCGAGGTCGCGGTCGAACTGCGCCATCCCAGTTGGCAGGCCGAAGAGGTGTTCCAACTCCTCGCGTCGCGCGGCGCGGCGTACGTGGTCATGTCGGGGGCGAATCTGCCCTGCGTGCTGCGGGCCACGGCCCCGTTCGTCTATGTGCGCCTGCATGGGCCCGACCACGCTCATCTGTACGCAGGCTCGTACTCGCAGGACGACTTGAGATGGTGGGCCGACCGCATCCGCGAGTGGGAGTGGCACAACGGAACCGACGTCTACGTGTATTTCAACAACGATGGTGGCGGCAATGCCGTGCGCGATGCGTGGGCCCTGGACAGTCTGCTCGGGCGGTAGGCATTGCCCTCGTTGGGCTTTCCGACGCCATCCTGGCGGCCCGCAGCCTCGGGCGGCGAGAACTGCCCGGCCGCCCGCCAGCAAATGGGCACAAGGCGCGATTGCGCGCGGCGTGTCGCAGCACCAAGTGCCCAATCTTGCGGCCAGCCAATCCGCGACGGCCTGCGGAAGCTACCGTATGCCAGCCGGACCGGGGCCCCTTTGGGCTGGCCCCATGGCAAGCCGGCTCGTAGCGACGACCTGGGGAGCGGCTACCAGCCGTCACCTGCCCCGGAAGCGGATCGTGGCCGCCGGTCCGGGGCCAAGCGGTCCCAGCGCCGCGACCTGAAAGCGGTACTTGCGTCCCTTGGTCACATGTACCTTGATCACGCGCTTGGTAGTGGTGTTCCAGGCTTTGTACTTCTTGCCGCCGGCCTTGGAGATCCTCACGCGATAGGCAGTGGCCCCGGTGCTGGGCTTCCAGGTGAGTTTCGCCATGCCCCTGTTCAGCGAGACTCTGAGGCCCTTGGGTTTGCTGGGGCCCGTGGGTTTGCTGAAGCTCTGCGGCGCGGTGGGCGTGACAGGAGCGGAGGCCAGCGACCCCAGCGACGTGCCGATCTCGTTTCGCGCCACCACGGTGAAGGTGTAGGCCGTGCCGTTGAGCAGCCCGGACACGATGCACGACGAGCCGCTTGTGGTGCACGTGGCCCCACCGGGGCTGGCAGTGGCGGTGTAGTCCTCAATGGGGGATCCGCCGTCATCGGCGGGCTGCTGCCAACTGACCGACACGTGCCCGTTGGCAGCCACCCCGGTCACGCCGGTGGGAGCTGAAGGCGGGGTCGCGAACAGCGCCAGGGAGTGGTTCCCGCCGGCATCGACCGCACGCACCCGGCCGCGACTCAGTGCGCCACTGGTATCCACCGCGACAGCGATCGCCGAGTTGGCTGTGGTGTTGTTGCCCAACTTCCCGAGTGCGTTACTACCCCAGCAGTAGGCCTGACCGTCGGCCACGGCGCACGTGTGGCCATAGCCCGCATCGACTGCTGTGACGGTCTTGGCCGCCAAGACGCCACTGGTGTCGACGGGCAATGGCGCGGCTGCGAAGGGGCCGCCGGTGGGGTTGCCCAACTGCCCCTCACTGTTGTCGCCCCAGCAGTAGACGTTGCCGTCGGCGAGAACGCAGGTGTGATTCTGGCCGACACTCAGGTCCGAGACCGACTTGCCTGCCAGCACACCGGTTGCCACTGGTACCGGCTCTGGCGATCCAGAACCGGCAGTCCCCAACTGGCCGACGCTGTTGTCTCCCCAGCAGTACGCACGACCCTGCGCGAGGGCACAGGTGTGGTCACGCCCAGTGCCGATAGCGGTCACGGTCTTCCCCGCCAAGGCGCCCGACAGCACCACGGACACAGGGACGCGCGATCCAGGACCACTGGTGCCATCGCCCAACTGGCCCCGGTCGTTCTCGCCCCAGCAGTACGGCTGTCCATCGGCCAGGACACACGAGTGGTAATACAAGCCGCTGATCGCAGTAACTGTCTTGCCTGCGAGGACGCCCCCCGGATAGACCGCAACGGGAACCGTGGAAGCGGCAGGGCTTTCCGTGCCCAGCTGCAGGAAGCCGTTGTCGCCCCAGCAATACGCGCTGCCGTCAGCCACCGCGCAGGAATGCCGCCGGCCAGCGCTGATGGCGGTAACGGTCTTGCCCTGCAGCCCACTTGAGGTGTCCACCGGGACAGGCGTCGACGACAGGCTTGTGTTGCCGGTGCCCAGTTGGCTTTCGTCGTTGGCTCCCCAGCAGTATGCAGCCCCGTCGGCTATGGCGCAGGAGTGGTTGCGACCAGCTGAGATGGCAGCCAATCGCTTGCCAGTCAGGTGACCGGCCACGTCGACGGTCACGGGCACGCTTGAGTCGTTGGTGGTGCGGTCGCCCAGCTGGCCGAAGGCGTTGTAGCCCCAACCGGCGAGGCGACCCGTTGTTGGTGCCGCAACGCCCGGTGCCATCAGCACTGACCCGACCAGCGACACCCCTGCTACGACGGCGAGTTTCCTTCTGATCCCCAACATCACACACCCCCACGGGGAGGTGTCGGACGGGCGCCGGCCCCCCACCCGCTACATGACCATCGTAAGCCCGCTGGGCGTTGTCGAAGACGCTCAATGCGGCGGCATCTCGTCAGAGTTCAGCGGCGACAGTGTGCCTCGCGCGGGCGAGGGGCGAGTTCGCCCCGCCCCACGCTGGTCGCAGGCTTTAGCCTCAGGTCATGTGCACCCGCGTGTTCTGCTGCGAGAACAGCACGGCCAAGGTGGCGGGCAGGACCCTTGATGCCAGTTTCCTGGACGTGCCTCACCTGTGGTGGTTACCCGCCGGGCAGGTCCGGAAGGCCCACCCCGACCGCGATTGGACGTGGACATCGAAGTACGCGAGCCTCACCATCGCTGAGTGGCAGGACGCTGCCGTGGACGGCATGAACGACCAGGGCCTAGGCGCACACGCGCTGATGTACACCTCGGCTGTGTACGAACCACCGGATGACCGTCCTGTGCTGTCGACGCTGCGCTGGGTCAACTTCGCGCTGGACCTGTTCGGCACCGTTGCCGAGGCGGTCGAGGGTCTGGCTCGTATGCGGGTTACACCGTCGCTCCTGGAGGGTCTTCACCTCGGGGTCCACCTCGCACTGGAAGACGCCTCCGGCGACTCAGCGATCGTGGAGCCGGTCAACGGGCGCATGGTGGTTCACCACGGCCACCAGCACCAGATCATGACGAACTCACCCAGCCTGGACGAACATCTCGCCAACCGGTCGAAGTACCGCCCGTTCGGCGGTGAACTGCCACCACCCGGGGACATCACGTCGCTGGACAGGTTCGTTCGAGCCTCGTACTTCCACCACTACCTTCCCGAGCCCGCGGACAATCGCGAGACCGTCGCTGAGGTGTTTCAGGTCCTTTCCACCGTGGCCAAGCCCTTTGGGGCGCCCTATCCGGAGGGCGACATCTATCCGACGCGTTGGATCAGCGCTGTGGACCTCACCAATCTCGACTACTACTTCTGGTCGCGCATGAGCCCGAACATGCTGTGGCTGAGTATGCACGACATGGCCGGCCGGCCGGCGGGTGTGGTCGATCTGTTCGCTGACGGCCTGGCAGGTGACCTCGAGCCCGCAATGGAACCCGGGTCCATTTCGGACTGACCTTCGGCGGCAGCGACCGGCACGACCCTGACCTTCCCACCCGATAGGCTCGCCGGCATGTCCTCGGCAGAAGAGATGCCCGTGGCGGCTGAGATAGAGCCAGCTCGACGCCCGCCGCTGTCGGAGTCCTGGCCTGCGATCGCGCGCCTTGCCTTCATATCCGTCTACTGCCTGACGATCATCCTCGCCGGCTTCGGCCACTGGGGTCCTTCGACGGTGCGGATTCTGAACGCCATAGTGGCGGTCCTATGGGTCTGGCTCCTGATCATGTGGATTCGGCAGGTGCGCGGCCAAACCGGTCGACTCGCGTTCGTCCTGCGCCGTCCGGCGCTACCGATGCTGCTCATCGCGCCGCTGTTCCTGATCCTCTTCTGGGATCCGGTCTGGTTCATCTTGATCGTCGTAGCCTTCATTCTGGAGTTGCGGCAACTGTCTGCGGGCGACGGCTTCACGTTCTCCTTCGTCCTGATCGTGTTCGTGGGCGTCATGTCCGGGCTGACGATGGTGGAGTTGGAGAACAATCAGGAGTCTTCCGGCATCCATGGACCCGGGGACGCCTTCGCTTGGGCTTTCGGCAGTCTGCTGCACATCGAGACTGGGACGGACTTCGCGCCCACCACGCCGGACGGAAAGTTCCTGGGTGTGGTCGTCAGCGTCTGCGGCATCCTGGCTGCGAGTATGTTCACTGCCAAACTCGTCGCCTGGATTCTCGGTGACGAGAAGAGCAACTCCGCCGAAGGCTCCGCTTTGACCGCTGAAGATGCGCAGGCCCTACGCACCGAGGTGGCTGAACTGCGGGAAACGGTTTCGAGGCTCAACCAGACCATCCAGCAGCGGGCCGGCGAATCTGGCCAGAATTGACCGGCGTCAGTACTCCGCTTTGCCCCGCCCATCCTATTCAGCATTTCCCCTGGTCAGATCCGTATTCCTGCTCGGTTGCACGCGCTTCGGTTCGCCAGGCATCTTCGGAGTGTTCACGGGGTGACGGTGTGCGTCGTGAGGGGGAGGGGGGTGCGCTGTGCGACAAGATATTCCGGCGAATCATCGTGGCACCCCGCGCGAGCGATGCCGATGTAGTCGCGGGTCGTCGCGTTGGATGGCGTTCGGGTAGTTGGTTGACGCTCAGGCTGCGACGAACCCCACCCAACTGCACAACGTCACCTAGCGCGGCGATCAGCATGGACTCAGTCCCGCGCCCGGCTCGGCTGCACCCGTTTCGGCTCGCCGGGCATCTTCGGAGTGTTCATGGGGTAACCGTGTGCGTCACGAAGGGGAGTGGGGTGCGAGGTGTGACGAGATATTCCGGCGAATCCGCGACCTTGGTTTCTTCGATGCCGGAGCACACTGCTTGAAGACTTAACGGATTGTGGTCGGAGCGATTCCTGGCCTATGCTCACGAGGTTCACAGAACGCTCTCGCGGACAGCCGGGGAATTGCACATGGCCGTAGACTTGCACCGCTACACCAAAGGGAGGCTCACATGGCGACGTTGGATCGGATCACCCGTGATCCTGCGGTCATGGGCGGGCGTCCCTGCATCCGCGGGATGAGGGTGACGGTGGGCATGATCGTGGGGCAGATCGGTTCGGGAGTGACAATCGACGGTCTGCTGTCCGACTACCCCTACCTTGAGCGTGAAGACGTTCTTCAGGCACTCCGGTACGCCGCCTGGCTGGCCGAGGAGCGGGAGATCGAGCTCGAAACTGCATGAGGTTCATCGTTGACATGAACCTTTCTCCACGCTGGGCTGATTGGCTGCGCGACGCCGGGTTGGATGCCGAGCATTGGTCGGAAATCGGTGAAGCAACGGATGCCGACGTGGTGATCATGCAGACTGCCAGGCACCGCGACGCTGTCGTTTTGACCAATGACCTGGACTTCGGTTCCATGCTGGCCTCATCGGGCGCCGCCGGCCCGAGCGTCGTCCAGCTTCGCGGTGGTGATCTGCGGCCTGAGGCGTTGGCGCCGATGCTGATCTCAACCGTCGCGCAGATGGCCAGCGAGCTGGAATCAGGAGCCTTGATCACGCTAGAGCCGGGTCGACAGCGGGTGCGGGTACTGCCCTTCATCGGAGAGTAGGCAGGGCTGCGGTCGTACTCCAGTCCGGACGTGGCTGATGACATCACCCAACTCCAGCACCCTTTCGGCGGCAAGTGCCTCCACGTCTCAAAGGGATTTCTCATTTTGTCAAGAGGACGTTTGACGCGGTGAGAAGACCGACCCGACGGCGATCTCCAAGGGCATCATGCGCGAGCGACGGAAGGTATTCCGGCGAGCTTGCGCTGTGCGTCAATCCTCCGCACGGTCCAGCCCACCCTTTCCAGCATTTCCCCTAGTCAGATCGGTATTCCGGCTCGGCTGCACCCGCTTCGGTTCGCCGGGCATCTTCGGAGTGTTCACGGGGTAACGGTGTGCGTTGTGAGGGGGAGAGGGGTGCGCTGTGCGACAAGATATTCCGGCGAATTCGTGATCTTGGTTTCCCTGCGAAGCCGGGTCTACGAGCGCCCGTCAATGGTTGACTTCGATGGCGAACCAGCGGAAGCGTCCCTTGCTCCCAGGTAGTTCGGCGTAGTCCTGCCAAGTGATGTCGTAGCTGCCTCGGAGTTCAATTGGCCGGGCTCGTCCTCTCTTCGTTCCATCGCCGGTCTTGGGGCCCCAATCGCGTGTCCCGCTGATGGTGATTCCGTCATTGATGCGGAAGGCGTCGGCGTTCGTGGGCAGGGTGGAAGCGGGCTTCTTCCAGTAGGCAGGCTCGTTGGTCAGCATGATCAGCATGCCGTTCTGAACGGTTCCCGCGTCCACGAGCGATTCAAGACGTTGGAGGTCCTTGAGCGTGTCGTAGCCGACGAGGTCGGTGGCGCCGTGCGCGCGCAGGTTGAACGCTTCGCTTTGGGAATTCCATGTCCAGGAGGCCCTTGGGTACTTGAATTCGATCGCGGTCTTCTGGTCGGTGTTGGCATTGGTGAGGAGGAGGTCGAGGTGTTCGTTTGCGGGCAACTGGATCTCCAGCCGGGCTCTGAGCCGCGGGTCCGCTGTGCAGATCGCCCAGGCGAAGGTGTGCTGGAAGTCGGCCTCGGAGTGAAAGGCCGGACGATCCATGGCCAGTTGGGCCATAAGGCCGCTGAGGTCAATCGGAGTGCCCGCGATGTGTGTCACCTTGCGATTGTGTCGCAGTGCTGGACGCGGTCGCTGAGTCTCTGGGCGCCCGGAACGCCGATCTGAGGCGACTAATCCATGGTCTCCAGGTCCCTAATGGCGTTGATGGAGTCCTTGACGAAGGGCATCATCTTAGCTTGGTCACTGATGGGGGCGAAGGCTTGTTGCCAGGTCATTGCGTGACCTTTGCCGCTCATGTTTGTGGCCTTCTTGGAGAGATGCACATGAACGGCGTCGATACCAAGGAGTTCCCTGAAGAGGTACTCCTGGACTTCGGTCTGCCCGATTGGCTGTCCGCCTCGCTGGATGATGATGTCGCGCGTTGCGCCCGAGGGAGGATAGGCAGACTCGCCTGAGTCGTACTTAGCCTCGATCACGATCGCCCGGTCGGCATTCAGATGGATCACGAGGTCGGGCTTGATATTGAAGGCCCATTTGAACTTGCAGGTCTTGAGGAACTCCTCGTCGCCGTCGATTGTCGAGTTGAGCTTGGTCACCTGCCACCGTCCAGGGAACTGAATCCACTTATCGGAGGCGGGATCTGCCCCGAAGTGCGCATTCCAGGCCTTGATGGAGGCCCTCTCGAGCTGGTCCCGGTTGGCTGGCTCCAGGAGATCGAGCACGGCTAGGCGGCGCTGGGCGTTGACCGTGTCTTTGTCACCCAGCGTGGCCTGTCGGGCCCACAGGTCTCGCGGCAGCGCGTACTCCACGTACATCGAGACGTCCCTCGCTTCTGTGGGACCCCAATGGCGGGGAATGATGTCTTGCGCGTGCAGCGCGTGCAAGAACCGCCAGAGGTTCTGCCCCGTCAGCAGCGCGTGGTAGAGCAATGCCGTGCGGTTGCGCTCTTCCCTGTTGAACTGCCAGTAGGGCTCTGAGCACTGCATCTCTTCTCGAAGATTCGCCATGTCTCAAGCATGTCGAGTACCGGTCGGGGGGTCGCGTTAACCGTTCCCAGACCACGGATTGCCCGGGGCCGAGGAGGGATATGCAGAGTTGGGTTTGGTTGTCTGTGCCCAGCCTCGATGTGGGCCTCTGGTCGCCAGGTGGGAGGGCGATCTTGGCTCGGGCGTAACGTTGACGTCGCGGAGGGAGATCCAGGAAACCCTGTCTTCTCTGCCTGATCGAGGGGGTCAATCACATGGTGTTGAGGCTGGCAAGTTCGACGGTGTCAGGCATGTTGTTGGTGGGACTGGCCGGCGTCACGCCGGCCTCGGCGAGTCCGGTGACGACCGTCACGATGTCCGTCAGTGGTTGCGAGGGCTGCACCTTCATCGCACACGACGGTCGTACCTGGGAACATGCGTGGCGCAAGGTCGCGGTGACGGCGCCTGTCGCGGACGGGGAGACGAAGCTGGTGATTCCTCGGAAACTGACTCGCACAACCAGTCTCGAAGTTGTTCATCCCGCGGGTCTGACTGTTCCCGGCGCAACTGCCTTCGTGGCCTTCTCCTGGTCCAAAGTGGGCGGCTACTGGTCCGGCGGGATCTGCTGGGGGAAGCAGAAAGGCGCCAAGGCGCATCTGAACATCGATGTGTCTGAGTTTCGCACTCGTCCGGTTCCTGGAGCCGCCAAGGAGACCTTCATCCGGGCTCGGCTTGCAAAGCTTCCCCCGAAGGCTCAAGCCGGTGTGAACGGGTCACCCGGGTGCCCGGAGTTGTCGAGGTAGTCGCCAACTCCGCAGAGCCGACCTGGTGTGGGCCGGGGCGCTACGACCGTCCGGCGGTGGTGCCACCGTGGTCGTCATGACGCGCAGGCATCTCAACGATCAGCAATGGTTCGTGCTCTCGTGGGTGGCGGACGGCTGCCCGGACGGTGTGTTTGATGAGGACGATCACGGCCACAAGATCAGCGCCCGCGCCCTGTCGAACAGAGGACTGATCACCGTGCGCCGCCGCAACGGGAAATGGTCAGCCAAGCTCACTGACACCGACCGCTTCTATCTGGAGAATCAGCGCTTCCCAGTCCCGGCCGACGCCGATCCCGTCGCACAGTACGCGGCGATCCGGCCCGAGCGTCAGGAGAAGGTGGACACACGCAAGGCGGCCCCGCCGCGGCCGAAGCCGAAGGCCCCGACCGAGTCGCTGGTTGCCAGTGTGATGGCTGCCGGCGGTGTCCTATTCGGCAAGGACCTCGCCAACTACACCGACGTGGACCAGCTGGTGCTCGCAGCGAACCGCTTCCGCAAGACGCCGGCGGGTACCCGGCTGGACTCGTTCTACGTCCGGGATCGCGGCACATGCGTCAGCCTCGTTGAGCTGCGTGGCTGGGAGCCGAGCTGGGAGAAGCCGCTGGCGGTACCCGAACGCGTGGGCCGCTTCCACCCCGCAGTCAGGGAACTGCGTGACCGGGGACTGTCCGAGATCGCGCGCGGCACCTGGACCAGGCGGGTCCTGCTGATGCTGAACTCGCTGGCGCGCGCCGCTGAGGCGCGCGGATACACCGTGCGAGCAGTACCCGTCGACACCGGTCGCTACCGGACGTGGACTGACCGGCAACCCCGCGGGGACCTGCTCATCGAGACACCCAACGTCAGACGGGGTCTGCGCACGCACCACGTCCTGGAGCAGGTCCCCGCCCCCGAGGGCAGTTGGAACCGTGTCGATGTCGTAGCGACCGACCGAATCAGGCTGACGCTGACGACGACGCACGGCCGTGACCGGACGTGGTCCGACACCAGCAAACGACGTGTCGAAGACAAGCTGCACGAGCCGCTGCTGCACTTCGCGATCGCCGACGCCAAAGCCCTCGTCCGTGCGCAGATCCAGCGCGAGGAGGAGCTGATCCGGGAACGACGCGCGGCTGAGGAGGCCGAACGAAAACGGCGCGAAGAGGAAGATCGGCAGCGTCGCGAGGGGCTCAACGACGAGGTTGCCAGGTGGCGGCAGGCGCAAGACATCCGAGGATACTGCCGCGCACTTGCCATGAACCGTTCCGGTGCCGAGGTGACAGCCCACGTTGAGTGGGCTCTGGAGTATGCGGACAGCATCGACCCGCTCTCGCCGTGAGGGTGGCCGTGGCCGTCCATGCGATGTGACAATGAATCAGGAGGTGTCACATGGCTACAGCTCAAGCCATCGCGGCTGTCAAACGCGCCAAAGTCGTCGAAGCCGTCGCACAAGGAGCCACGTACGAGGTCGCGGCCAAGCAGGCCGGCTACGCCAACCGCAGCGGTGCCTACAAGGCATTCTGGAAGGCCATTGAGCACAACGAGGCCGAGGCGGTGGGAGACCACCGGGCGCTCGAGTTGGCGCGCCTGGACGCGCTTCAGGTGCCGCTCTGGGAGAAGGCCATGAACGGTGACGTGAAGGCTGCCGGCATGGTGCTGAAGATCATCGAAACGCGCAGCCGGCTGCTCGGGCTGGACAAGCAGGGCTTCGGTCAGGGTGCGCAGACGGTGGTGATGAGTCCGGCCGAATCGGCGGCGTGGAAGGCAGAACAAGGGCGGAAGGATACGCAATGAGGAAACATCAGCCTGCCCGCTGGATCCATGCCGGGTTTGGCAGCCGAACAACCCGCCGGGTTTGGCAGCCGAACAACCCCAGGCCGCGACGAAGTGAAGGGAAGTGAAGGGCGGCTGACTGGCGCTCCTGCTTCCCGCGCGGTGTTCTGAACCGATGTGTCCCAAGTCGTGATCTGTGACTTGGCTGCTTCCCGGGCCTGGGCCACTTACTCGTACGGCTTGATGGGTTGCCCTCCTGGGTGTCGTGGGTGGCAGGGAGCCGCATTCGGGTGGCCTCGTGGGCCCCAGCGGCTGGCCGCGCCGCGCTTGACCTCAGCGGCGGCTGGGAGCGTCAGGGACCGAGTGGAGTATTCGGTGATCGTTCCGGTGGGTGTGATGCGAGGTTCTTGAGATGTTGTGCAGATCTCCCCTGTGGGAGACGACTGGGCTGCCCGTGCTCCGCCAACCCGCCGCTGAGGGCCTGAACGAGTAGATCGAGGCCTATGCCCAGTTGCTGGTCCAGGTTGCGTGCCTCGCGTGCGTATGGTGCGCAGCCCGCGTCGACGAGCTCCCTCAGGCCGCCAGCCCCATCGCGTCGGCGGCGCCCCGCTTGTCGACGGGGAGGAATGCACGGCTGGAACTCGCTCCGGCCATTGCGGTTCAGGAGTTGCGTTTGCGCTTGGCCTTGACCTTGCCCGACTTGCACACCAGGACAGTGCGCATGTTCGGTGCGAACGCATTCATGCATACCCGGTATTTGGATTTCGGAGCGATCTTCATCGCAAGGGTGGCCTTATTCGCGGTGACTTTGATGCTCCGCTTCTTGGCCTTCGGGCGCTTCTTGCTTTTGGGCTGCTTCTTTGCCGCTTGGACGCTGCTGGCAGCCGCCGGTGGTGTGACTGTCGCCTCAGCGACGTAGCCATCGGCACCGCTAACGGTCTGCCACGACGCGGTGATCCCGCTGGTGTCAGCTGTTACGACGATTTCGTTTTCACGTCCCTGGCCTGTGATCGGCACCTGCACAGGAGTGTCAGTGGCGCTACTCGTGATTTCGACCACTGCTGGTCTGTCCCCTGGGCCTTGCGGGGTGAAGAATATGTTCTGGAGGCAGGACGTTGCCCCGCCTGGCAATTGAGGCAACTTGCCCAGGCAGTGAATGCCGTGAGGTGGCATCGCGTCATCGACTAAGTAGTCACTGGCGTAAGTGCCAGTGACCTCGATGGTCTTCACATCGAGAGGCGCCTGGCCGGTGCTCTGAATCTGTAGGGAGAAGACGGCCGTGCCCGGTATCGTGACGAGCCCCGGATCGTAAGTGAGGGCCGCGTTGATTCCTGAGGCAACAGCCACCGACGTGATGACCTTTGCGGCTTCAGTTGCCCCGCCGGCAGCCGCGACAACCAACGTGACAGCCTTGGTCCCCGCAGACGTGGGCTTGAAGACAAAGGTGAAGTCGCAGTATCCGCCGGGTGGCAGTTCGATACCTGAGCACGTGTCATTGCGGATCTGGAATTGTGTCGCGTCGGGTCCGCTCAGGGTCAGAACATTCGTGGGCAGAGTCACTGGCTGACTGGACTGATTGCGGATGCTGCCGTCGCGTGTGGATTCACCGTTGACCGCCGTCGAGGGCGGTCCGCCGAGATTGTCGATGGTGTAGGCGGTGCCGTTGTAGGAGACCCAGAGCGGGTAGTTGTAGACGTGCATTTCCCTTGTCGTGTGCGTTGAACTGTCCGCCCAGCTAAAAGATGTGCTGGCCAGGAGCACCGGGAACAGCGCGGCCAGGATGGTTTGTGTTGCCCTGCGGCGATGCATGATGCCCCCTCTGACGACCCGATCCGACTCTAGCGGACCAGCGTGACGGGATGAATGGACTCACGGCCGCTTATCCAGATCAGAACAACGATCAGATCGCCGTGGGGGATGCAAGCTGGGATCTAACGGGCGGAGGGGCGCATCTCACGAGTGCCCGTGTCGTGTCGTCGGCGGCCCTGCTGTCCGGGTGGCTGATGTGGCCGCAGCTCCCCGAGTTGGGCGGCGCGCCAACTCAGATGAGCAGGATCACGGCTACGTGCGCTCCGTTCACAGGCGGTCGAGCATGAAGGTGACACGTTCCTCGGCGAGTGAGACTCCGGTGGCCTTGTAGCCAGCGGTTTTCAGGGCGACTCCGATGTCACTGTCGGGTGCCCAGAACTCGTATACCGTGCGGGCGTCGGTTGGTAGTTCGGCGCCCAGGACGTCCTCGAGGTCGGTGAAGTGCATTGGGAGTTCGGTTTGCTGTTGGGCACTGAGCCACTCGGTGAGGGTCGCGAATGACGGTGGCTTCGGTTGATCCGATTCGGCCTTGTCAGCGGGCTCGGTGACTGTTTCTTCAACATGCTGTGGGAGGTTTGACTGGGGGCGTGGCCAGATCCTGAGGATCCTCTCGATCAGGGAAGCCGTCCGGTGGCGAATATCGCTCTCTGTCCATTCGGTTTGGTGGTGCTGGAGCAGTTCGGCATTCAGCTTGATGGTGGTATTCGCCAGGAGTCTGTCGTACTTGCCGCCATCCCGGAGGCTTCGTTGTGCCGCTTCCTCTTTGGTCCAGGGGTGGTTGGACAGGTGGGAGTTGAGTTTGGGGTTCACCAGCGTCAGATTGCCCAGCGTGTGGATCAGTTGATCGCGGAGTAGGGAGGCCGTCGGGTCGAGGTTCGCAGCGTTCCAGTGATCGCGCCAGGCCTGCGGCATGATGTGTTCGACGGTGAGATTGCGGGGACACGGCGCCTCGCTCATGGAGGTGCGCATGTCGTCCTCCAAGGCTTCGAGGACCATTCTCAGGCGTGCCCGAAGCAACGCCCGGTAGAGCGGCTCATCGACGAGTGTCGCGCGCACTGCGTCGTCGCTGGGCCAGTAGCGGGATTCTGCGGTCTGGCGGGTGAGGAACTCGGTGGTGACATCCCCGGCATTGGCGACGGGTTGCGCCTTGAGTTCTTGAAGTAGGTCGAGCAGGGTGCGGTTGAGGTCCTTCGCGGTCAGCCGGCAGAGCATGCGTCGGACCAGCCAGCTCTCGAGGGCTTTCAGGGCTTTGTCGCGTTGCTCGACGGGCAGGACTGTGTTGGGCCAGCGGGTGAGCCACAGGAAGATGGGTGACACCACGCCGGTGTCCATCGCTTGCAGGATGCGGTAGCGGAACACTCCCGGGACGCTGTCTGCGGGCAGGTTCTCCCACCCGGCAAACACGTTGGCGTCAGCCGAGAACTCCTTGAGCAGGGCAGCGACATCGCTGTCCTGGGTTGCCACACGTTCGCGGAACTCGGCGAAGATGCGGTCTGAAGGGATCTCGCGGGCCAGGCGCATGACCAGCCAGTAGTTGGCGAAGATGTCGATGCGTGGCACGTACTGCCGTCCGCGTGCGACTTTCGTTCGCCAGTGCTTCCCATCGACGTGCTTCCAGTACTGCTGGTACAGCGGAAGCGGTGTCAGTCCCTGTTCAACGGCCCGTTGGAAGACCAGGTTCTTGATTAGGTCTGCGGCCAGCAGCGGCGACCCTCGGTGGTTCAAGGTCTCGAAGATGACTTGCGCGTTGTCTCCGGGCTCCAAGTCGATGACCACCATCTTGAGTCGGGAGTGTAGTGCCATCGTCAGGGTGTGCAGACGCTCGCGTACTCGTTCGGGCTGCGCCGATCCGGCACCGCTCCACTTGGTGATCTCCTCCACGAAGAAGGCATGTGCTGCCGCGATCGGTTCGGCGACCAGTTCGGCAGGGACAACCGTGTCGTTGTCCATGGTTGCCTGAAACACCGCCTGATCGCGGTCGGTCGGCCACACCTTGAACACCTCGGTCGGCTCGTGGGCAAGCGCCGCCTGGTTGAGTACCAGGAGTTGCAGCGCCTGGGAGTCGGTGTTGTGGCCATGCTCCTCCACCACCACTTGCGTGGCGTCCAGCAGCAATTGCAGAGTTGTCAGTCGCTGCTGACCGTCGATGACGTGCCGTACCTGGATGTATGCGGTACCGGTGGGTTCGTGATCAAGGACGATGGCCCCGAGGAAGTGCGGCGGTACCTCGTGCATACCCTGGGCTTCCTCCAGGCGTTCTGCCACCGACCTGACGTCCTGCCACAGGGGCTCCCACTGATCCTCTCGGGTCCACACATAGGGCCGCTGGAACAGCGGCACCACATAGCGAACGGTCTGCCCGAACAGGCTCTGAGGAGTGAGGGTGTCAGCCTTCATCAGTGGACTCGGTAATCGGGGACGTCGGTCTTGAGCATGCCCACCACGCTACGGAAACCCGATGATGATGCGCGCGGTGCCGAGCTGGCGAAGCGCGAGAGGGACTCTCTGGATTGCGGAGTCAGGCAATCGAGCCGGGCAGAGAGGCATGGTGGGTTCCTTCAGGACTGGAATCGTGTCTCCAGGAACAAAAGGCATTGATCGGCGCAGCGCGAGCGAGCGGCCTGCTCGTTCTTGGACCGTTCGTACGGGACCGCAACGCTCGCATCCAGTCGTAAGCTGACGCCAGTCTGTGGCACTCCGGCCCGGAAACGCAGTAAGGCGACCGTGGCCCCGACGCCGCCGCTGGTGTGCGGCGCGCCGGGGCCGTTGGGTGTCAGGCTGCTTGATTGCGCGCGTAGGTGCGGACGGCTTCCTTGGCCGCTTTGGTGAACAGCCGCCGGTCGTCGCGGCTCGGGCAGGGCCTGGACACGCGGGTGCGGTTCCAGTGCTTCAGCGCCGCGTCGGTGGCGATGCGGGCGATGATCTCCCCGTACTCCCGTGGCACGGAGTTCGGTATCCCGACCACGACGACGGACCCATCGTTGGTGATCTCCACACGCACCGACGAGACTACGGCCTCCCAGTCGATTTCCGGTTCGACGAGGGTCGGCTCAGGATCGGGCACGACCGTGAAAGGAACCTGTGCTGCGGCCGCCGGAGGTTCGGGGTCGAACTCTGGCACATCCTCCTCGGGGTTCCGACTGCCGTGAACGAGCCGGGCCAGGGCGACACTCATCGCGATCAGTGCCACGCCGGCGACCAGGGCCAGTGTCCGCCACGGGTTCGTCACCCACACGACGGCGGTCATCATTGACGGTGCCGCCTGCACGATCTTCACCGCCAGCAGCCCCTGCGTCAGCGTGTGCACCACGAACACTCCGGACGCCACCGACGCGGCGGTCGTGACCGTGGTCCGCACGAGACTGGTGTGCGCGAGGCTCCAGGCGAGTTCGCCGGTGTCCCGCACGAACCCGTCCATCCGGTCGAACCAACGGGTCACTGTGTCCGACACCATCTCGGTGACGCCGTGGGCGAGGTCCGCGGCGACGGGGGAGGCCACACCTGCGACCAGCGGGACAACACCAGCGGACTTGCGCACGATCCGTCCCACGCCGCGGATGAGGCGGGTGATGCCGTTCCAGGCGGTGCTGAGTACGGCGCGGCTTATGCGGGTAAGCGTCGTGTAGCCGGTGTTGGTCGCCAGCACACTGTTCACAGTCACAGCCACGGACTTCGGCAGACGGCCGGCCATGGCGAGGGTGGTGCGCGTGTGCGCCCAGGCGTTCTTCGCGATTCCTGCGGCTTTGAGCATGATGGTGCGCAGCATGGCCAGGCGGGCCGACGGCCCGCTCACAGGCACCGAGTAGGTGCCATCCAAGGGAATGGACATTGCAGGTGTTCCTTTCAATATGACGAAGCCCGCCACCGGACGTGGTGACGGGCAGGGTGTGGCGGTGCGCCGGTAGCCCCGGAAGGGCCCAGCAAGGCGAACACCACTGAGTGGTTGTTCTAGGTGTTGTAGCGGTCCCACGGCGATGTCGACGTTGGGGCTGGACGCCGCGTTACGGGGTAGGGCTCGTACGCCTCTTCGTCGAACACCGTGGTCTGCCGCGTCACGGGATGATGCCCCGGTGTTGGGTCGGGCGAGAAGATTCCGGTGAGCAGGATCGCCACCGCCGTCGCCACGTTCGGCTTCGGCAGGAGCGTGACCGCCAGTTCGGAGACTGCGTTAGCGACGGTGCGCGTGTAGGCGGGATCGTCGGCGACTCGGTCTTTGTGCCGACCGGCTGCCTGCTTGACCGCAGTTGTCAGCCCACTTGCCCAGCGGCCCACCGCCTGGACCGCTCTTCGCAGTCCAGCCGCCAGCCGCTCTGCCAGGCTGCGTAAGCCGTCGAGCAACCTCATGCGGCCCGTTTCTTGCGGTCGGACGGGTACTGCCAGGCGCTGTCGAGGACTCCTGCCAGGCGTTGGGTGGAGGCTCGTGCGAGGCTGTCCGGCGGTGCCAGGTAGGTGTCGGCGGTGACCATGATCGAGGAGTGGCCCAGGCGCGCCGATACTTCCTTCAACGACTCACCGGCCGCCAAACCAAGCGTTGCCGAGGCATGGCGCAGATCATGGAACCGGATTGCCGGAAGGCCGATCTGCCGTGTCAGTTCGATGAACCGGCGGGAGATCCACGCCGGTGTCAACGGCTGCCCGTACTCGCCGGTAAACACATGCGTGACAGGCCCCAGGTGCTCCTGCCGCGCGTGGTGGATCTGGCGGGCCTGGTGCCGGCGCAGCATCCCGACGGTGTGCGCATCCAGCGGCAGCATCCGCCGACTCCGGGCGCTCTTCGGTGGCCCTTCGACCACTGTCGCTCCGACCGCGACGCGGGTGGTGGTCACGGTGACGGTGCCGGTGTGCAGGTCGAGGTCCTCCCAGCGCAGCCCGGCGAGTTCCCCGCGGCGCATCCCGAGGACCAGCGCCATCCGCCACAGGCACGCGTGCTCGTCACGGCTGGTTGCGGCCAGGAACCTCGAGGCCTGCTCGGCGGTCCACACCACCGCCTCGTAGCGGCCCGACTTCGGCAACCGGATCCGGGCAGCGGGGTTGACGGCGATCACGCCCAGCTCGACCGCGGCCGACAGCGCCGACGACAAGGTGGCGTGGATCCTTCGTGCCGTGACCGTGGATACTCCGGCGGCGGCGAGCTGCTGGTGCAGCGCCGTCACGTCCTCGCTCGACAGCGAGCGCAGCAGTTGCCCGCCGAGCAGCGGCACGAGGTAGTTGTCGATGTGCCCGACATAGGTGGCCAGGGTGGAGGCCCGCAGATCAGTCCGTGAGGCCAGCCAGTCGCGTAGCCACGCTGCCACCGTCGGCCCACCAACTCGTGCAGCGTACTGCTGTTCAGCGAGCCAGGCGTAGGCCTGTGCGCGGGTGTCGAACGCCCTTGTGACCTGCCGGCGCTTGCCGTCCAGCTCCTTCACGGCGTCGATCACCGCATACCAGCGCGACCAGCCGCCGGACTTCGTCTTGCGCCGATAGACGTGCCCGCGGCGCGTCACGCTCGGCTCCAGGAAGGGTGCCGCAAACCAGCCAGCGGAACGACCGGCAGCCCTGCCCTCTTGCAGTGGTAGGCGACGGTGGCATCGGCCTGTTCGGCGTTGATGGGTGCGCCGCAGGCGTTGACGAACACCCTGCCTGTGTCTGGCCAGCGCGGGGTGCGCCAGGCGTCCAACCGTTGGTGGGCGGCATGCCAGCCGAACAAGTCCACCACCGGCTCCGGCAGCGCCCGGGTGCCCTGCTGTGTGAGCAGCACCCCGCCATCCAGGTCGACCTGCGACCAGCAAAGGTCAAGTGCCACGTCGGCGGGTACCTTCACTCGCCCGACGAGCACGATCGCCAGATGCAGGCGGCACGACACCGACCCGTCCAACAGCCTTTCCAGCCGTGACCGGGCCTGCGCCCGGTCATCCAGTGTGGTCATTGAGATTTCCTTTCAGAAACGACAAAAGGCCCCAGCCGAATGGCTGGAGCCTTGAAACGAAAAGAAGGCCACCCCCGAGTGGGGATGGCCTGGTCATACAAGGGGGTCGCTCGCAGCCACTCTGGGCCGGGTCATAACGCCCCCGAAACGCCCGCGGCAACGGGATGCTTCAGGCACAGGAGTTGCACCTGTGCGTGACTCAATTATCGCACATATGTGCGTATGAATCAAGATGGCCTGGCGCGCTCCGGGACTGGATGACCCGACCCTGCCAGTTAGTCTGGTCGCAGGTATTGCTGGTCGATTTGACGCTTGCGTGCCGATCGTATTGCTGCTTCCACGTCAGTTGTGCTCGGGTGCCACGGACCCATGCGGTTTCGATGCACTTTTCCCGCGTCTTCGTTGACGCGAAGCATTGCGTCTTCGAGTGTCTCCATATCCGTACTTGGCATGAGGGCTTCCCGAAGGCCGGGGTCTGTCAGCAGGCTGGCCCAGTAGTCCTCGGACCTTCGTGCGTAGTAGAAGCCGAAGGAAGGGTAATAGGGAGCCACACTCTGTTTCGACGACGAGGTCGTGTAGATCAGCGAGGAGAGGGCATCGAAGCCGCAGAGGTTGTCCAGTGCGGGGTCGAATTCAGACGGTGTGGACCCGGGAGAAGGGTCGTACTCTTCGTCGTCAGGGAGGTACGGTCGCAAGGCGGGCAGCGCGTGAGTTGTTCGTCGGGCAGGGGGGATCAGGCCGCCGAACTCATCATCGTTGTCGACTCGTGGAAAGGCGCGAGCTCTCGCCGCCATGGTGATTCCGTGTCGCAGCCAGGAACCGTAGTGGTCGTCCCCCGACGGTTCCAGGGCGATCTGCCGAACGGCTCGCCACTTCTTGAGGTGGACTGCCAGTCCGCCGAGAGCAGTCGCTCGCGTGATGAGGCTTAGCCAGTATCCTGCAACGTTTGTCGGGCCTCCCTGTCGGAATACAGTGCTTCGATAGAGGTCCCCCAGGCTTGCAACGACACCGTGGCTCAATTCGTCGTGGCCAACAGTGAGTGCGATTGCGGCTAACGACGTGAGCCGGTCGGTGACTGTGTCGAAGGAATCTCGGTCCGCTCTCTGAGCGAACGCCGTAGCTTCCCCTATGGCGCGCACAAGGAAGAGTCGTATCGGCACCATGTCGCCGTGCCGCAGAGTCTCGACGATAGTTGCCTCGAAGGTGGTTTGATCCAGTTGCCAGGTGAGGGCGTTGGCCGGTCCGCTGGCGAGCGACTCTCCTCGCATGCCTGTCTGCAACTCAACGGCGAGTGCCGCGAAGTCCTTGCGGTGGAGTTCTTTCAGACGCGCGTCTCTCGGTGCCAGCAGGCCTTCGACGTCGTCAACAGACCAGCGTTGGCTCGACGTTCCTCGGCGGATGAAGACGTCTCCAGGTCGTAGGACCACCTTCGTGCGTCCGTCGGCTGCCTGATACTCACCCGGCTTAGCGATCACGGAGAAGCCGAGGGGATGTCGTTCCACGTGTATGAGGACCAGGTGGTGCCCCTCGTGCAAGTGCCGCGCGACCAAGAGCGTTGGGGTCTTGAGGATCTTTTCGAGCTTCTGGCGAAGATTCGCCTCATCGAACTTCTCCGCGAGTGCTTCGCCAAGTAGTCCCGTCGGCTTTCCGGTGTCGTCCACCCCTATCACCAGGTAGCCGCCGCATGATTGGAGTGCTGCGACGTCCTTTGCTAGTTCGACCAACTCGGCGTGTTCATCGAGATCGACCTTCTGCTTGAAGTCCAACTGCGAGAACTCCGTGCCCATTGCGAGAAGGAACAGGAGTTTCTCCTTGGATACAACAGGCTCCACCCAAGGCGCATCCGTCATCAGGCCTCCTCGTGCCCCGCGAACAGCTCCGCCTGCTCCAACACCAATTCGATCGCCCGTTCCTCGAGGTCCGGCGGGTATCCATTGATTGCCAGCAGTCGTCGGACTTTCGCCCTGAGCCCGGCCTTCACGGACTCTTTGTAGTTCCAGTCGATGGTCACCGAGCCGCGGACGGACTCGACCAGATCCATGGAGATCTTCTTGAGCTTGTCGTCTCCCATCTCCAGCACGGCGGCCTGGTTCTGCACGATGGCGTCGTAGAACGCCGCCTCCGCCTCGGACAGTCCGAGTTCTTCGTGCCGGTGGGTTTGGTCGCGCATCTCCTTGGCCAACTTCACCAGCTCGGCGATGATCTCAGCGGTGGTCAGCGACCGGTTGGTGTACTTGTTGATGGCCTCTTCGAGTTGCTCGGAGAACTTACGGGACTGCACCAGGTTCGACCTGGAGACGGTCTTGATGCGGTCGTTGAGAATCCGGCGCAGCAGCCCGAGTTGCAGGTTGGGTTTGTCTCGGTGGGCCAGTGAGTCCAGGAACTCATCGGACAGGATGGAGATCTCTGGGGTGTCCACGCCGGCGAGTTTGTAGATGTCCACGACCTCGTCGGCGGCCACGGCCTCGTTGACGAGCTGTCCGATCGCGGTGTCGATCTCTACCGCGCCGACCCCGCCGCGGCCGGCGTCGGGGTTGAGGATCTTCAGGATTGCAGCGCGCACATCGGTGAACAGGCGCACGTCGTTGCGGATCGCCGCGGCCTCCTCCCGGGCCCCGGCCAGGGCGTAGGCCTTCACCAGCGCCAGGACTTGGTCCAGGAAGCGGGATTGCCGGTCGGGGTCGGCCATCACGAAGTCGAGCACCTTGGCGTGCTCTGCCAGCCGCGCACCGGCGGGCAGCAGAGGGGAGGAGTCGTACGGGCAGCCGTGCAGCAGCCCGCGCACGACGTCGTGCTTTTCCAGCATCGCGTCGACCAACTCTTCGATGGGTACGCCGGCCTGGTCCCGATCGGAGGGGGAGTACTCGATGAGTGCTTTCTGAAGGTTGGAGAACACCCCGATGTAGTCCACGACCAGCCCGCCGGGTTTGTCGCGGAAGGTGCGGTTGACCCGGGCGATGGCCTGCATCAGCCCGGCGCCTTGCATGGTCTTGTCCACATACATGGTGTGCATCGACGGGGCGTCGAACCCGGTCAGCCACATGTCCCGCACGATCACCAGTTCCAGCGGGTCGTCGGGGTCCTTCGCGCGGGCTTTGATGTCCCGGCGCACCTCTTTGGAGTAAATGTGCGGCTGGAACGCGGCCGGGTCCGCCGCCGACCCGGTCATCACGACTTTGATCCGGCCCTGCTGGGGGTTGTCGGCATGCCAGTCGGGACGCAGCGCCACGATCTTCTCGTAGAGCCGCACCGCGATCCGCCGCGACATCGTCACGATCATCGCCTTGCCGAGCATCGCTTCGCGGCGTTTCCCCCAATGCTCGACGATGTCGGCGGCGATCAGGTCCAGGCGGTCCTCAGCCCCGACGATCGCCTCCAGCCGTGACCACTTCGACTTCGCGCGGGTGGCATCCTGCTCGTCCACCTCAGCGGTGATCTCATCGGCCAGATCATCCAGAGCGGCCATGTCCGCCTCCGATAGGGCGACCTTGGCAAGCCGGGACTCGTAGTAGATCTTCACCGTCGCGCCGTCCTCCACCGCGCGGGTCAGGTCGTACACGTCGATGTAGTCACCGAACACCGACCGGGTCGACTTGTCGGTGGATTCGATCGGGGTGCCGGTGAACCCCAGGAACGTCGCCGCAGGCAGCGCATCACGCATGTGCTTGGCCAGCCCAGACCGCAGAGTGCCGTCCGCAGCCAGGGTCTCGGAGAACCCGTACTGCGAGCGGTGCGCCTCATCAGCCACCACCACCACGTTGCGACGATCAGTCAGGACCGGGTTCACATCGTCACCGGCCAGCGGGGCGAACTTCTGCAACGTGGTGAACACGATCCCGCCGGAAGCGCGCCGCAACAGCCTGCGCAGGTCCGCCCGCGACTCGGCCTGCACCGGCCTCTCGGGCAGGATCTCCGCGGGGGCGAACACCTCCCCAAACAGCTGGTCATCGAGGTCGTTGCGGTCGGTCAGGAACACCATTGTCGGGTTGCCCATCCGTGGGTCACGCATAACCTTCGCCGCGTACAGCAGCATCTCGATGCTCTTGCCCGACCCCTGGGTGTGCCAGACAACCCCACCGCGCCGGTCCCCACCCTCACCGGCCGCAACCACGGTGGACTCCACCGCCGCGTTGACCGCCCAGTACTGGTGGTACTTCGCGACGCGCTTGACCATTCCGTGCGGCTCATCGGAGAACACCACGAAACTGCGCACCATATCCAGGAACCGGGCCGGCTCGAACACTCCCTTGAGCAGCACCTCCAACGCGGGCCGGTTCGTGACCACCTCCCGACCGTCGATCGTCTTCCACGGCGCATAATGCTCGAACCCGGCCGTGAACGAACTCATCGCCGCCGACGTGCCATCCGAGATCACCGTGACCGCATTCGGGGTGAACACCGCCGGAATATCGGCCCGGTACGTCTGCACCTGATTCCAAGCGGTGCGTAGCGTCGCATGCTCGGCAGCCGGGTTCTTCAACTCCAGCAAGCCGAGGGGGATGCCGTTAATGAACACCAACACATCCGGGCGCCGCGTCTTGTGGCCAACGATCGTGAATTGGCTGACCGCCAGAAAGTCGTTGCTTGCCGGGTTATCGAAGTCGATCAGCCGGATATAGGCCGTGCGCACCTGGCCGTCGTCACCGCGGTACTCCACCGGCACACCATCCACCAGCAGTCGATGGACGCGGAAGTTCTCCGCCAACTCCGACTGAGACTCCGCCCTCTGCAAGCGCTTGACCGCCTCGTCCACCAGACCCTGGTGCTCAGGGTTCAAGCGCCGACCTGCCTCCCGCAGTCGGCCGAGAAGGTAGACCTGCTCCCACGAATCGCGCTCCTGCGCCACCTCTCCAGGGCCGATGTTGGGACCGGATTGTGTGGAGTAGCCGAGTTCGCGAAAGAAGTCTAGGGCAGCCTGCTCGACCAGCGACTCGTCGAAAGCGCTCAAACCGTGTCCCCTGTCTCGCGGCTGAAACGAGGACCAGTCCTGACCCGCCGATGCAGGCGGCCCGATCATGGTGAATTCCAGGCTACTCGATGGTCGATCCACGGCGCTCAGCGCAAGAAGGTGCCTGTTCATGGATATGCTCGGCCTGATCAACTGGCTGGGATGCCCACGCGCTTGAGGGGGAATGATGGATCACAAAGTGGCCCGTAGCGAAACCGCCTTCTTCATGGAGCCTTCAACGAAGGATGCGTTGCGCCGGCTTGCGGATGCCAAGCATCTAGTGGTCTTCTGCGGTGCCGGCGTCACCATCGACCAGACAGGCATGTCCTGGGTGGCACTGCTGGAACAGGTGTTCACTGCTCGAAGCGGCATGGAGACCGCAGCCAAGTCGATGGATTGGCCTCAGGTCGCTTCCGCACTCTTCGAGAAGGCGCGCATCGATGCGGGAGCTAAACGCAAGGAGCAACAGAAAGCGGTAACGAGTCGACTAGCCTCCTTGCTCTATCCACCTCAGTCCTCCAGATGGGAGTCAGGCGAGTTGGTCGACAGCCTGGCGAAACTGGCAGTCACTGCTGCTGTGAGGGGCCGCAGCGTGACTCTCATTACCACCAACTACGACACCCATCTCGAAGCCCGCGTCCAAGAGCACGTACGCGAGCAGCATCGACCCCGGGTGAAGGTGGTGGTCGCGGCTCTTGAGGAAGAGCGGCGACCTGCCAAGAACGGGGAAGTGCAGATTGTCTACATGCACGGTCGGATTCCCCAGAACGGCAAACCCACCGGGCGTTGTGTGCTCACCGAGACGGACTACGCGGCAACCCGGCGTTCGTTCAGCCGCCGCGTTAGCACCTTGATTCGGCGCTCAGGGTCAGCAATGCTAATCCTGGGCTCGAGCCTTGCGGACCCTCCTCTCATCGATGCCCTGGCGTCAACGGTCGGTCAGAGCAAGGTCCCCAGAGTGGCGTTGTACCCGCTTCTACCCACCAGCATCTACAAGCACGATGACTACGAAGCCGCTTTGGATTTGATGCACGCCAGGTGCCAGCACCTCGACTTAGATCTGCTGTTTCCAGACTTTCTGTTTCAGGTCCCGGAGTTCTGCAAGGAACTTGGCCTTGCAATTGCCGCGGCAATTCCGAGTGACCATGTCGACGGGGACAGACGGTACGGCAAGCGTCTAGACCAATGGTGGCAGGAGTTCGAGCCTGTCTTGGACAAGCCGGAGCTGGCCAGCGAAGTACTGCTGGAAACCTTGAACACAGTCCGGGACATCCTGAGTCAGAAGCGACACAAGGCCCCCAAGGATGAGATCTATCGCCTTGACCTGTGGCTTCGCGACACTCCCAAAGACCGGCATCTCGTCCAGTGGGCGTCGTCTGTCGGTCCGATCTGGGAGAGAGCGTTACTCCGAAGGCAGGAATTGGACCTTCGGTCCAAGCATGCGACCGTCAGGGGTTTCCAATCTGGCCACCCGCGGTTGTACACACTCGATGATCTCGGGCTTGCGGAAGAGGATGAGACCATGCGCTGGAAGCACTTCTTGGTGGTTCCAGTCTTCGATTCCATCATGGATAAAGCCGCCAGCCCCATGCTCCCCGTCGGGGCTGCGACCCTCTGCGCCTCGAGCTCGTCGCCTCACACCCTCTTGAACGCCAATCCGAAAGAGATGAGTCTGGTCGTACAGATCCTGCGGGACCTTGCTGGAGTGCTCAGGGAACGATCGAAGACGACTTGATGCTTTGCGTCTATTTCGTCACTGGTGCGCTGGCGCCGTAGTTGAGCATGTACGTCATCTCGGAACGGCTGCGTTCCTCATTCGACTTCTTGGCACGCTCGGCGGCTTTGAGCGCCGCCGCCAAGCGTCCTTGGCGACCTTGCTGGTCTTGTGCCCCGAACTCGCTCATGAAGACCCCTTCCAGCCTGAACAACTGTTGCCCCATCATGGCACTGATAGCCCCTCGATCTGTTCAGCCGCTAGCCGAATCGGGATTCGTGTCTAGACTGCGGTCGACTACTCGACCTCGTCAGCCAGTTCGCTGATCTCGTCAATCTCGAACTGCGCGGAGTCCTCGGCGGCCTCCCCGTGGTCAAGATCGCGGGGCACAGCCTTTCCCATCGCCCTCTCCACGAGTTCGCATAGATTCTCCCGGCGGGTCGCGAAGAACTTGTCGAAGTCGTCGCTGCGTAGATGTGCCGGCGGGACCAGATGGTGTTCCAGAAGGGCGTCGAGCCGGCCTGGGCTGATCTGGGCGCGCTTCTCAATGACCGCGAGGTAGCTCGATGGGGCGGCCCCGCCGATTGTTCTGTTGGTGGCTGCCGCGATGGCGGTCTTGTTGACGATGCTCTCTCGGCGCTCGTCGTCGATTCGGTTCTCGTTGCACCACTTCTGCGGGAAGATGTGGTGAATGTCGACCGCCAGACTGACGTATTGAACCTTGTCCAGCGCTTTGTCTTCCATCCAGTCGCGTGACCCGTTGCCGAGCACCAGCGCGTAGATGCCCTTGTACGCCGCGGCTTGCCTGGTCCGCAGAGAATGCAGGCGTGACTCCACGAATGTCGCATCATTCACAGTGTTCGGAGCGACCGCATCGGCCTCGCCACGTGCCCAGGCAGGAACCTGTTCGAGGTCGCGCACAAATCGACTCTCGATCGCGCTGCCGTACAGCTCGCCGAGGATGCCACACCAGAACCAGCGGACCAGCTTCTCGCGGGGGCCGATGAAGTTCGCGTCCTTGCCCATGACGGCCTTGATTGCTGCCAACGGAACAAGCTGCTTGGGGTAGGGCAGGAACTTGCTGTCGAAGATGTGAAGGTCGGCCAAGAAGTCCGAAGCCCAGATGAATGCCTCCCGCAACGGGCCAACCCACTCCAAGTAGTCGTCCAGGGTCAGCTTCAGAACATCCTCGCGTTTCGCGCTTACCGCCGGCGGCCGAGCTGCGGTGCTTGCCAGATTGCGCTTGCGCGTTGCCAGCAAGGTCACGGCTTGTAGGAAGTCGGTACTCACAAGCCCCGTCAGCGCCGGATATGCAGAGAACTTCGCCTGCGTCTCCTTCCAGTCGTCGTTGAGGCGGAAGTCCGTGCCGTGCTTGTCGAAGTAGGCCTTGTCGCCGGCGAAAGTGGCCGTCAGCAGCTCGAAGACGTTCAGTGCCAGCCCGCCGGTATTGACCTTCTCGAAGACCGTGGCCACAGCGGACTTGCTCGTCGAATTGTCGAGTTCGATCGCGGGGATGTTGTAAGTGTTCGTGGGCTGGATGACATGCGCATGGAAGTGACTGGCCGTCTCCTTGTCCTCGAACGCGAACAACCACGTCACTGTCTCCGCGCCCCCGAACAGCAAGCTCATTGGGAACAGCCCGTGCTCCAACTCCTTCTCGCGACTGCTGACATCACGCACGATGTCCCTGTTGAAGTTGGTGCGCTCGATCCCGTCACCCGGGAGTGACAACACAGCGTCATCTATCCGGTCCTCGCCTTGCAGGGCCACGTCGATGTCAACGAAGTACTTCCGTGACATGCGCTTACCCCGACTGTCCATCGTGTCCACGACACCATCGCCGGTGAGCGCCTGCGTCAGCGAAGTGAGCCGCTGCTGACCATCTAGCAGTAGGAACTCGGCGGACGTTCCGTCGGGAACGCTCGTGCCCTCGACGGGCCGCGGCTTGAACCGGATCTGGTCATTCCCAGTCTTCAAAAGCATCACCACCCCCAACGGATGACCACGCAAGATCGTCACCAGCAGTTGTCGGATCCGCTCGTCTTCCCACTTGTAGCCGCGCTGGAAGTCAGGCAGTTGGATCCTTCCGTTGGTCGTCCACTTCAAGTAGTCGCTCAATTCGTAGAGCGGCGTTTGGAATCCCATCAGGCTGTATCCCCTCGTGATATTACGGATCGGACTTCAGTGGATGCTTCGGCGACGCGAATCTCGCCTGAAAGGAGTCCAGGTAGCAGCGCGTCTCGCAGGGAAGCGAGCTCATGAGATTCGGCCTTCGCAACGGCGCCGCGAGACAGCAGCGCATCCAGCGTCCGAGTCACGGACGCGTCATCCGGGACCTCAATTTCATACTCCGTCAGGAGATCAGTCGAGAGTCTTCCCGTCCCATGCCCTGCCTCATCAACCAGTTTAAGGATGTCGTGCCGCGAGGCTCTAAGTGCCAAGGCAAGCATTGAACTTGGGATCTTCGGAATTATCGCCTTACAGTCCTGTCCGAAGGCAACGCGCCGTTGAGCGACTCCAAACCGGAACTCCGTCTTCAGGCTCATGCCTCTAACGATCATGAGCAGCGATCCCTCCGGCACGATATTCGTAGCGGCTTCCACCCCGGCGGCAGACAGACGGCGTTCACTGTTCCATATGAAGAAGTCCTTGAGACTGGCCGCCGATATCCAGGGCAGCTCACCATCCCAGAAGTCAGGGCTAGAAGTGCTCGGCGTCCCGCCTGAGAGCCAGGTTCCAGCGTCTCTGAGCGGCAGGTCGAGCGAACCTTGCATACATGATTTGAGATAGATCGCCTCCGCCAAGTCGAGCGCGACAGAGGCGACCCTCTGGCAGGATTCGATTCTGTCGTCGAGGGCCCCGAGGGTGGCGGCTATGGCCCGCTGCTCGGCCAGCGGTGGCACGTCCACTGGGACGTTCGCGATGTAGTTACGATTAAGCATCGCTTGGACGCTGCCTGAGTTGTAGGCCGTTAGGTCATTAGCAAGGAACCAGTAGTAGGCATATTTGGGTTCATTGCCCTGGAAGTCCTTTGCGTAGAGAACCGTGTTGAGCGGCCAGTAATCCTCATCAGACCAAGTTGGGCGACCTATGTTGGTGGCTCGTCCGACAACGAAGCCTGGTCCCGAAACCCGGGCCTCGTCGTGCCAGCCGCTGACATCTCCCGAAGACAGCACCTTGACATGGCCTGGGCGTCTTTTTCGCTTCGCTAGGTCAAAACCGCGCTGGAGGACGATGAACTCAGATAATGGCTTTCGGGTCCAGCCACTTGGAAGGTCCTCAGTCATTGCAGCGCGTCCAGCCGCTGCCGAATCTCCGCTTCCAGTTCTCGCCCACGGTCGAATTCGTCGTAGAGCTCTTTGGTGAGGCGGGTGATCTTGTCTGCGATGGGTTCGTCGCCGTCTTCTGCTTCTTGGGTGCCGACGTAGCGGCCTGGGGTGAGGACGAAGTCGTGCTGCTTAATCTCGCCGAGGCTTGCGGCCTTGGCGAATCCGGGGACATCGTCATAGCCGCCGTCGTGGTTGCGCCAAGAATGATAGGTGTCGGCGATCTTGGCGATGTCGGTGTCGTCCAGGAGCCGGAGGCGCCGCGTTTCCATGCGTCCCAATTTGCGGGCGTCGATCAACAGAACCTCGCCTACGCGTTTGCGGTGACCGTTGCCATGGCGATCCTTGGACACGAACCACAGGCTGACGGGGATACCCGTGTTGAAGAACAGCTTGTCGGGCATGGCAACAACACAGTCGACGAGGTCGGCCTCGACTAGCCGTCGCCGGATTTCGCCCTCTCCGCTGGTCTTGGAGGATAGGGAGCCGTTGGCCAGGACGAACCCGGCGGTGCCGCGGGGGGAGAGGTGGTGGATGAAGTGCTGGACCCAGGCGAAGTTGGCGTTGCCTTCTGGTGGGGTGCCGTAACGCCAGCGGGGGTCGTCGGCGAGTTTGGCGTCCCACCAGTTAGAGACGTTGAACGGGGGGTTGGCCAGGACGAAGTCGGCGCGCAGGTCGGGGTGCAGGTCTGCGGTGAAGGAGTCGGCGGAGCGCTCTCCGAGGTCGGCTTCGATGCCGCGCAGGGCGAGGTTCATCTTTGCCAGCCGCCAGGTGGTGTCGGTGAACTCCTGGCCGTAGACGCTGATCCCGTTGGTGTTGCCGCCGTGGGCTTTGACGAATTTGGCGGATTCCACGAACATGCCGCCGGAGCCGCAGGCGGGGTCGTAGACGCGTCCTTCGTACGGTTCGAGCATTTCGACGAGTGTGTGCACGACGCTGCGTGGGGTGTAGAACGCGCCGGCGTCTTTGCCGGTTTCTTTGCCGGCGAACTGGCCGAGGAAGTATTCGTAGACCCGGCCGAGGACGTCGTCGGAGCCGTGGTCGTCGGTTTCGGTGAAGCCAATGGAGCCGATGAGGTCGACGAGTTGGCCGAGGCGGCCTTTGTCGAGGCCTTCTCGGCCGTAGTTGCGGGGGAGTACACCGCGGATGACCGGGTTCTCGTTCTCGATGAGGTCCATGGCGTGGTCGATGTCGGTGCCGATGGTGGGCTGCTTGGCTTTGGCTTGGATGGTGGCCCAGCGGGCGTCTGCGGGTACCCAGAACACGTTGTGTGAGGCGTACTCGTCGCGGGCTTCGAGGAAGTCGGTGAGCCGGTCTGCGGGCATGCCGTCGGCGATGAGTTCGCCTTCGAGTTGCGCGCGGCGGGCTTCGAAACCGTCGGAAATGTACTTCAGGAAGACCAGGCCCAGAACGACGTGCTTGTACTCGCTGGGCTCCTGGTTGCCGCGCAGGGCGTCGGCGGCCTCCCATAAGCGCTGCTCAAGGGATTTGGGTTGGGCGTTCTTCTTAGCGGCGCGCGCCATGATTTATTCCTCCCGTCTGGTCCCCATGCTCTGAGGCGACTGTATCGCCAGCCTGGTCCGTGGAGTCGGTCTTACAGTCGCCGGTGCGGCACGTTGTGGGCGGCGCATGCCGGCGTGAGTTTGATTCCACTCTGACGGGAGGGCATGTCGGTGTCGGTCGGGCGTCACCGGTTGGACGTACCGTCTGGGTATGTCCGTGTCCGGTGTTCCCGAGCAGGAAGTCCATCACGCGCGGATTGACAGCTGTCCGTCGGGTGTTGGTCTTTCAGGGGGTGCGCCGTGTCACCTGACGGTCAGGTGATGACGCTTCTTGTCTCCGAGCACGGTCCGTTCGAATCATTGGCGAATCTGGCGGACGGATGTCGCGAGCTGGTGCGTGAAGAGTTCATGCAAGCGGCTCACCCTCGAGCGCGAGAGCCGCTGGATCGGCTCGGTTGGCGTGGTGTCTACGTCGAATCGACCTTGCAGAGGTGGAGGATTCCGGATGCGGTGCCCAGGCGCGTGCTGACCTGCCCGGAGTTCGACCAGGAGGTGTCAACGCTCGCTGAAGACGATCGGATCGCTCTGGGCGCGGTGTTGCGCTCGATCGAGGACGGCGACGATCTCACTCCGCTGCTGTCGAAGTGGGCAACCCGAGTGCACGCCAAACGTCGCGACAGGTTTCTCGCGGACTGGCAACTGCATCACATCCATCTCAGGCGTGGCAGCGGCGACCTTCTGTTCATTCACTTCACTCGCCAGAACGCCTACATGGTGGCGCTGAGGCCACACAACTCCTGGGCCGAGCACGAACTCGCGCACAGAGTCCAGCGGCATTGGCCGGGTCTGATCTTCACCGGAACGCTCGCGGGCCTCCGACCTATGCAAACTGTCACCGATCAGGAGCTCAAGGCAGCGCAACAGGCGGGCCTCTATGTCATCTTCCCCGACGAGCAGGGCATGGCCATGGCCGGTAGGGGGCTCACCGCCTCGGGCCACCCGATGGATCTGATCGACGCCGCCAACCACCTGGAGCACGCGCTGTGGGCTCTGGAGCGTGGCGAAGTTCTTGAAGTCGAAGATCCACGGGCATGGCGCCCTTGCCTCACAGAGGACCTTGGGCATCTGGGGCTCTGGAACTCGGAGAATGATCAGGTGCGGTGGCTTGCCAACCTGTGGCCGTTCCCTGCCTGAGAGGAAGTGATGATGTGCCCTGGAAGGTGAGTCGTCGGCCGTGCGCCTGTCTGCTGGTTGCAGCATTCACCTTCCGAGAGCCTGCACACAGTCAGGGCAGAGATATCTGCGCCAGTACGTCATCTGACGCTCACGAGTATCTCTCTCCTCCGCAGCGTCGATCAGCCAGAACATGTAGCCCCGCTCCCTGTCAGCCGCAACCCGAATGGTGTTCTTGGGAACTGACGCTCGGACCATGCGCCCAAATCCCTGTTTGCCCTCCTCCGCCAGACGAAAGACGGTTGAGCACAAGGAGCACACCCCACAGTGCAGTTTCTCCAGTAGCCTGAGCCGGAGTTCGGGCAATGGTGCCTGTGGCGGAGCGGTGAGCCGCTCGAATACGCGGCCCTTGTTGATCTCAAGCAGCCCGATTCCGAGCCTCCCGGCAACAACGAGTTCGTCATCGCGGAAGCCGCCGTCCTTGGCGAGATAGCAGCGATCCGCCATCACCGAGTAGCCAAGCGCCTGTCCTGCTGACTTTGCGAATGCGGCGTTTCCGCGTTTGACCTCAATGGCGATGACTTCAGTGCGAGCGGAGAGATCGCCGCCGCCGAAGTCGCGAACGCCGACTACATCAACTCGCCCGAGCTTCGGCCCCGTGTCGATGGCTACTTGCCAGCAGTTGAGTACATGCTCGGCCCACTTCTGGACGGCTGGGTACAAGGCTGCCTCTGGCCCCGTTGTTCTTCCCACAACAGCAGGATGCACCCGAGCGGCCAGCCGATGCCCCAACGGAGTTGGATGACCGGCGCCATTTGCGCCCATGCTTCGAGGACTCACGTTCGTTGCCTGCGTTGGACGCCGTGAGACTCATCGCGAAGTGATGAGGGGAGGGGCTCCGGACATCGGACCAATAGTCCGATCCCGATGGAGATCCCCAGCCGCGGCGGACGTTACGTGACTGAAGCAAGCAACATCTTCCTGGAACTCGACTGAAGTGGACTTCCGTACCTTGCGCGAGGATCTTGCGTCAGTAGTGCATAAGGCCCCCGCCAGGAGCCCTCATCGCCCGTTGGCAACTGGACTGATGGTGGCCGAGCAGACTCCTTTAATCAAACACGCAGTCGGCAGGAGTCCTACGAACAGAGGCGGAGCTTCTCAGTTGCTGGCATCGCGCCTTCCTTCCAAAGCCCTGCGTAGATGGTCAAGAAGCCCCGGTGCTGCCTCGTAGGCGATCTTCGAATCGCCGGTCTGCCCGCTGAAGTTGCCTATTAGAGCCACAACCTTCTCCGGGTTGATGAGATCCTGTCCCGCTCCCTCCAAGAGGACTCTCGCGGAGTCTCTGACGAGGTCAATGCGGATCCCTCCGATCATGGGCAGCAATCGAGGCGGTCGATCGTTGATTGTCAGTGCCTCGATCCAGACATCTGTGGCCGCCCCACCGCCAACGTTGTACAAACTGAAGGCCAGGGCGCCATCCGCCAACGATTCAAGTCTGCCTGGAACGAGCTTCGGCGTGTCCCGCTGGAGTTCCAGCGCCATGAGGCGCTCGCTGAGTTCTTGTTGCTTTTCGGAGGCGGTGACCTCGCGTACGCCCAACCGCTTCTGTTCGTCCGAAATCTGAGTCTGCCTCCAGGCGATGACGCCGGTAGCGACCGCAATACAGACGGTTGCGACGCTCGCCGCGGCGCTCACAGCATTTGCATCCATGCCAATCCCCCTATCTCATTCGAGCATGGCCTAACTAGTTCGTTGTTGCCAGATAGGGGGCCCGGAGGCTGGCGAACTCGCAGATAGGGGTCCCCCCGCGAAAGGATATGACTCTTGCGGCAACTGTTTGACCGCGAGAACGATCTCATTGCAGGTCACCTTCTCCTTACCGACAAGACGCCCGGTAATGGCAGTCCCAACGTTGCCGCGCAAGCCCCTTCTGACCGTGCGGATCACCATCGCCGGTTGTCCCCTCGTTGTCCCGAGAACTCTGCGCAACCACCCGTCACAGGACGGACGGAACGGCACGATCCGTGCTCAGACGGACCGTGCCGCTCGTCGTCCCTCATGCGTGTCGCTAATCCGGCTGACAGTCCGGGCTCGGCGGAGCAGAGAACAGGGCCCGGATGAACCGTTTACGCCTTCCGCCACGCGTTGCCCAGGATCGTCGCCGTGGCCCGGATGGGGATGCCCAGGACGGGGTGCTTGCGGTGGTTCATGATCTTCTCGAGTGCGGCGCAAGCTTCTTCTGCCTGCTCCTCCGGGACTTCGATGATGATCTCGTCGTGGAGGGTTAGCCATACGTCGAATCCGGCGTCCACGACGCGTAGCAGGTCCGCGTGCATCAGGTCCCGGGCTGCGCCTTGGGTGAGGCCGTTCACGACGACGTGCGGGCGGACGGTTCCGTCGCCCCTGACAGGGAACGTGTACATCCTGCCGAACAGGTTCGGGACACGACGCACACCACGGTTGAACTCTCGTTCCACTTCCTGCATGAGCTGGGAGGGTCCCGACCAACGTTCTTGGAGCAGTTCTCGGCGCAAGGTCGCCTCCTCGAGGGTGAGTGCGGTGGTCTCGGCGAGCGTGGCGGCACCCATGCCATATCCAAGGCCCAGGTTGAATGGTTTCGCGGCATTACGTTGCGTCGCCAACTCCCCAGGGGTGAGCGAATCCCAATGGAGGTCGGGATACATGATCTTCGCTGTGGCCAAGTAGGGGTCCTCGCCACTCCAGGAGACCGCCTGCATCGCGGCATCGCCGGTGACAACACCGAGTACGTGGAACTCGATGCTGGAGTAGTCGCAGGAAATGAGTACCTTGCCGGGTTCGGCGACGAAGCACTCCCGAAGCCCGCCCTTCTTGGGCATCTGATGGAGTGGCACGGCGCCAGTGACCGTCCACCTTCCGGTGGCCGCCCCCATGGTGTTGATGGACGGGTGTGTCCGGCCGTCGGCACCCCGGTTGCCGGCGATCTTCGGAATGTAGTCCCGGAGGAAACGGTGGAGTCGTCGTGCCCGGTGGATCAGTGCTGCCGCCGGGTGGTGCTTCGCGAGGTTCTCCAACGTCCGCTTGTCCAGGGCATAGCCGTTCCCCGACGCAGTCCGCTTGGTCAACGGCACGCCCTGCGCGACAAGGTAGTCAAGGATCTGGTCTCGACTGTCGAGGTCCGTCACCCCGTCTGCGGCGAGGATGGTCCGCAGGCCGGCAAGTTCGTCGCTGAGTTCCTTGCGGGCCGACTCCAGCTGCTGGAGGTCGACGCGGTAGCCGCGGCGCTGCATCTTCGCAGCGATCATGGCTACCCGTGCCTCAACGCGCAGAAGAGCCTTCTCGCCGGGCCGGGGGCGCAGGTGCGGCAGCAGTCGCCAGACGTGGGCGCAGTCGTCGGCGGCGTACTGCAACAGGTGCGGGTCGTCGTCAGGAATCCTCGCCCAGGCGAGGGCCCATGTCGCGGAGCGCGTGTTCCGGGGCAGTCGATGGGCCGCGTACAGCTGCTGTTCTGCGCGGTCGGCGCCCGCTCCCAGGTGCTCGACCGCCAGGTCCTTCAGGCCGTGACCGACGTACCGAACTTCCGGTTCTGGTTCTTCATCCCAGTCGTCGATGTAGGTGGAGCGGTTCGTGCGGTTGTCTCGGTAGTGGGCGAGATGGAGCGTGTCGAGCACTCTTCCTTCTGCTTCTTCCAAGGTGAGGATTCCGTACTTGTCCAGCCAGAGCAGGTCGAATCCGATGATGTTGTGCCCGATCAGAGTCTCGGCGCTCAGGAGGATCTCACGTACGACGTCCCAGTGATCGAGGAAGATCCACGTGTGGTCAGGGCCTGCCGCGATTTGCACCATGCGCAGCCGACCTGCCCATGGATCAAGGCCCACGGTCTCGACGTCTACGACGAGACGCCGGCCTTTGAGCGCCTGGCAGGCGCTGTCAACGAATTCCGGTGTGCAGACGGTGAAGGACGTCATGCGCAGACCCCCGAACGGGGCAGGCAGGGCACTTGGGGCAGGTTGTTCCTATTACTACCTACCCCCAGGAGCAAAGAACGGAAACACAGGCTTTGACCTGCCCCATCTGCCCCAGTTGGTGTGGTCTCAGCCATGATCGATGTCCTCCAACGTGACGCGGCTGAAGCCCCGTGTTCCGCCTGTCTTCGTGGAGATTTCCGGCAAGCCCTGCTGAGCGGCTGCGGCCGACAGGGCCGCGTACAGTTCCGAGGAGCGCTTGGGGCGCTCCTGCTCGTCTTGGCACCACTGCTGGTAGGCCTTCGTCAGCGCGTCTCGTGTGACGCGGTCCTTCTGCCTGCCCGTGAAGGTGACTCGCTCGTCAATGAACCGGGCGATGTGGTCGCTGGTGCGGCGGAACTGGTCCTTGACGGATTCGCTGGAAGGCTGGCGACTGAAGCTGCCCCGTTGCATGAGGGCACGCAGGCCCTCCATCGCCAGAGCGGCGATCTGTGGCGCCTCGGCGTCGAATATGCGCTGTGCCAGGGACGGGTCCCGCTGGCTTTCTGCGATCACGTTGGGGAAGTGCCGGACTTCCCACCGGTCCCAGAAGGCGACCGAGTTGTCCTTGGCGCGGAAGTCCTCGTTCGCGCTGAAGATCGGAACCGCCCAGACCCGGGCCTTGAACGTGCCCTTGAACTTCGGCTCGAACGTCATCTCGTCCCCACCGGTCATCTGCTTGAACACAGCGGTGTTCTTCAGGAAGCCGGGGTCGATCTCCCCGGCGATGTTCATAGGCGATCCGTACAGGTCCACCAGCCTAAATCTGGACCGACCCGGGTCAGACAAGTCCTCAAGAGTCAGGGCGCTGAAGCGGCCCGAAATCCGTCGCAGCACTGTCATCCACACGCCTTTGCCGTTGCGTCCCGGACCGCGCAGCAGGAATGAGCGGTGCAGCGGGTTCCCCGGCAGTAGCAGGTAGCCGAAGTCCTCCTGCCACGGCGCAACTCCGTTCTGTCCCACGACGAGCATGTCGGGTGGTAGCACCTGGCTGAGGAACTCCACCCACATCGGAGCCGGTCCGGGGTGGTATGAGACTGTCAGTTGCCAAGTGGACAGGACATACGGGTCGTGAGCCTTCAGCTCACCTGTCCGCCAGTCGTACAGTCCGTTGGTGAAGTTCACCAGATGCTGCCAGCCGTCGTCCTCCGGATGGTTGCGCAGTGAGGCGAACTCCGGCAACCGTTGGAGGTAACCCAGCACTCGCTCCTCAAGGTTCTGCGTCCAATGCTCCTGTAGGAGTGCCGCGATGACCATTGAGGCCGTGTCGCCGGCTGGCATCCATAGTCCCTTGCCATACACCCACAGTCCCTCTGGACCGCGGCGTACCCGACCGTCGAAACACCTGACAACGTCGGCTGCCAGAGCAGCCAGTTCGATCCTCCCGCCCGGACCGAAGTAGCCCCGCCTATCAGGATCGGCGGCCAAGCCGCGGGCAATCAGCACAGCATCCGAAATGTCCTCGGCCGGGGTCTGGGCATGGCTTGTGAAACGCTCGCGCAACTTCTCCCGGGCGCTCTTGGGCCGGGTCGCGAAAGGCTCCGTCACCGCGACGCCATCGGCGATCACCTCCACGGCCTCACAAATGACGGCAAGGGTCTCGTGCAGACTCTTGAGTGCCTTCCACTGCTTCAGGTCGTCCAAGCGCCCGTCGCAATGCACGCGCACCTTCTTGCCCGACAGGTGCTCGAGCATGGACTCCAGAGGCTTGCGGTGCTGCCCGCGCCACCCATCCGCACCGCGGATCCACGTGACATCTGGGCCGTTCTCGCGCCACGCTCGGGCAGCCTCTATCGGGCACAGGTACACATCGACGCCGTCATCCCCGGCACCAGGAAACACGTTGTAGGCGTTCTTCGGCTTGCCAACCAAGAAGTCCTCGGGTCCTAACGCCAGCAGATGGCCCTGACCGTGCGCGAACAGCAGGCCTGGTCTCGTCGGGCGCTGGTTCGGCCAGAACTCAGACGAGTTAGCTTGACGCAATCGCAAAGCCGCCATGGTCTGCCCGGAGATGCCGAGGCTGAAGAACCACGCGCCGCCGTCCGAGATCGGCTCATCGGTGAGGTTGTCGAAGAGGGAGAACGGGTCACTCATCGTGACCCTCCGCCCTGGAGCTCGTGGTCTGTGGAGGCCTGGACGCGTTCCCGACTGCTCCGCGACGCTTGGCTGCCGACTTCAGCCGCAAGCGCGCCATGTGCGCGCGAAGTGCGCTTCTCGCCCGACGCTCCTGCTCATCCGACGGCAACACACCATCTGGGTCCACTTGTCTGACGAAGCGATCCAAGAATGCCGCACGGGCCGTTGCCGTCGCAGCTGACCTGTCGCCAACCCTCGCCCAGCGCTCATTGGCTGCGATTTGAGCGGCAATCTGTCGACTGCTAGTGCTTCCCCCACTCATCGGTCCGTACCGCTTTCAGGTAGCACCTGAGCGCCATCCAGCAAGCGCCGCAGCGATGCGATCTGCTTCTCAGTCAACGGGGGAGCAGTGGCAATGAGGCCAGCTAGACGAGCCGTTCGACGGGCTGCTGCGGACTCAGCCGCCATGTTTCGAATATGTCTTGAACTGTGATTGGGCACGACAACCTTCCCTTTCGGGTCGGCCTGGTCGTGCCAAAGACCAAGGACTTAAGTCCGGACTCCGTACACCCTTGTTTGGAGGAACAGGGACGCAGGCTCAGGTGTCTCGGGCGTACGTTCTTGCGTTGTACCTACGAGCCTAACATCAGGAAACTCGAGAACTAAGCAGTGACACGCGAAGCATTTCGTCGGCCGCGATTTGAATTGATGTCGTTCCAGATGCTGCCGAGTTCTCGTGTGCGAGCGGGCTGACATTTGCACCCTCCGACGCTTACGGCAAACGACTGGCTCGCCTCATCCGCGGCTGGGAGGACAAAGAGCATGTCGGTCGGCGGAGAGGACCAGGCATCTTCTCGGCGTACCGTGTAAAGCACATATCGCTCACGCAGCTTTATGACTGCTCCAAGCAGATGTGAACGCTTGCAGCGATATTCCACAACAGCTCGCCACTCGTGCTCAGGTTTCAGGTGACCTGGTGATTCCAGGTAGCCGTTCAGCTCTTCCTCAGGAGTTGCGGGGTTCACTGCGCCGCTCACAGATCCTCGTTCAGGTTGAGCCGCCGAGACTCAGACGCAGCGCGCTCCGCCCTGGCTGAAGCGCCGTAGCGGGCGATCATGGCCGATGAACTCCAGCCCCCGATGTCCTGGAGCCCGAGTTCGGATCCGCCCGCAGCCATCCACCTGTGCGCAAGCGTGTGACGCAGGCGGTGCAGGTGGAAGCCTTGGATGCCTGCCACCTTCGCTCTCTGTTCCATGGCGTAAGCGAGACCGTCGTACTTGAGCGCGCCCCGCTCGCTGAGCCAGAGCGCCTTGCTGTCCGCGTACTTGTGGACTCTGCGAAGCCGCACATAGCGGTCGATCGCGACCGCGGTCTTGCCGCCATAGGGGATCGTTCGCTTGCGCCCGCCCTTCCCGGTGACCGTCACCGTCTTGTTTCGCAGGGACAGATCATCCAACTCGAGCCCGACACATTCACTTGCGCGCATCCCGGTATCCATCAACAAGCGAGCGATAGCTGAGTCGCGGCGGTCGATGAACCGCCGACCCGAGCATGCCTTGAGCAGTAGCGCCAGCTCCTCTTCATCAAGTACCGGGGGTGGGTCTGTCACAGGGGTCGCAACCTTGACGCCTTTCAGGACATTGCCTTGAGTCAAGCCTTCGTTGTTCAGCCAGCTAGCCAGCACGCTCAGGCCACGAAACCGGGTCTTGACGGTGTTGGCGGCCATGCCCCGCGCCCGCTCTGCGGCAAGGAAGCCCACCACGCTGTCCCGCGTCAGGAGGGGTGCTTGGTCGGTGGCCTCGCACCACGCACGCCACGCCTTGACCTGGGTCGTGTAGATCGTGATCGTGCGCTGGCTCGTTCCCGCTGCCTCCATGTGGATAACCCACGACTCCATGAGGTCATCAACGATCGGAACTGATGTGTGTGACCGAAGCGGTCGAACCTTGCCCATAACTGGATATTAGGCGAGTTTGCGCTGTGCGTCAGCCCGACCCGCCGCCCGATCCCGCATTTCCCCTGGTCAGATCGGTATTCCGGCTCGGCTGCACCCGCTTCGGTTCGCCGGGCATCTTCGGATAGTCAGGCGGATAGGGCATCTCATCGCCGTCGTACAGCTCGAGAGCAGGCGTGAGATCGAAGGCCTGACCCCAGCGTTCGGCATGCACGTCACCCAGATCTGCCACCCGATCGGGAACAGTGGCGATCGTCCAATCGCCAGGTTCGGTGCCCTCCAGCTCGTCCCAGCGCAGGGGAGTGGACACCGGCGCGTTGGGCCGTGGCCGCACCGAAAACGCGCTCGCGATGGTGCGGTCCCGGGCGTTCTGGTTGTAGTCCAGGAAGATGCGTTCCCCGCGGTTCTCCTTCCACCATTCGACGGTCACCAGGTCCGGCACGCGACGTGCCATTTCCCTGCCGATGGCGATCGCGGCGTGGCGCACATCGATGAAGTCCCAGCGCGCCTCGATGGGGATGAACACGTGCAGACCCCTGCCCCCGGACGTCTTCGGCCATCCGGTCATCCCCAGTTCCTCGAGGATCTCGCGCATCACCCATGCTGCTTCGACCGCGTCGCGGAAGTCGGTGCCAGGTTGCGGGTCCAGATCCAGGCGCAACTCATCTGGGTGGTCCACGTCAGGTGCGGTCACCGCCCACGGATGGAACACGATGGTGCCCAGGTTGGCGCACCAAGCAATCACCGCCGGCTCCGTGGGAGTGATCTCATCGGCGGTACGGCCCGACGGGAAGGCGATCTGGGCGCTCTTGATCCAGTCGGGCGCGTGTTTCGGAATGCGCTTCTGGTAGAACGCCTCGCCCGGGTTCACCCGCCGGCCACGCTGGGCCATCGTCACACCGGGCAGCACCCCGTCGGGCCAGCGTTCCAGCGCCGTTGGCCGGTCAACCACGTACGTGAGCATCAGCTCCGACACCTGCGCGTAGTACTGGACCACCTGCAGCTTCGTGTAACCGTGCTCAGGGAAGTAGACCTTGTCCGGGTTGGACACCCGCACCTCCCGCCCACCGACCTCGATGAAGGTCTCCTTGGTCGCCATCAGCGCACCTCCCCGGCGAGGACCGCTGCCACGTCGAAGCGGACAGGTCGGTCGAGTTGCTCGTAGGTGCAACTGCTCGGTTCACGGTCCGGACGCCACCGCACGAAGGACGCCACATGCCGGAACCGGTCACCCTGCATGTGGTCGTACTTGACCTCGGCGACGAGCACCGGTTGCAGCGGCCGAAAACCCATGTCCTTCTTGCCGGACCAGCGCGACACCATCCCGGGCACGCGCTGGCCGTCCGCACCCCACTTCCACGGATGGTCGTCGTCCGGACCGATCTCGATCGCGGCCAGCTCCTTGGCCAGGGCCATCCGCACCTCACGGGTGAACGACCCCGCGGCCCCCACGTTGTGCAGCATCCCGTCCTCGTCATAGAGCCCGAGCAGCAGTGCGCCAACCATCGCGGAACCGTCGGGCGCGGCATTCTTGTAGGGTCGCCACCCGGCCACCACCACGTCAGCGGTCCGCACGTGTTTGACCTTCAGCATGGTGCGTTTTCCCGGGGTGTACGGCGCATCGGCGGGTTTGCACACCACGCCGTCGAGCCCAGCACCTTCGAAGAGGCTGAACCAGTCCCGGGCCACCTGCGGATCGTCGGTGATCGGTGTCAGGTGCATGCCGGCGGGCAGATCGATGCCCTCCAGGACGCGCCGACGGTCGGCGAACGGTTGCTGACTGATGTCGTCCCCGCCGAACTCGAGGCAGTCGAATGCCACGAACTGCGCGGGGGTTGCCTCGGATAGGGAGGTGATCTTCCACCCGCCGGCCTCCGAGCGGGGCCGGATGCGGTTGCTCAACAAGTCGAACTCCAGGCCCGACTCGCCGACGATGACCAGCTCGCCATCCAGGGTGGTGCCGGCAGGCAGGCGTTCACAGGCCGCCACGACCTCCGGGAACAGATACGAGAAGTCCTCCTCCTTGCGGCTCTGCAGCACCACTGTCTCGCCGCGGAATACGATGCAGCGGAAGCCGTCCCACTTCGGTTCGTAGAGCAGGCCTGGGCCGTCGGGCACCTTGTCGCCGACCGCCTTGGCGAGCATCGGGGCGATCATGATCTCCGCCACAGCGTGAAGATCGTGTTGTCTGCGGTGTGCGCGTGGCGAGGGGTGAAGCTGGCGCGGACCTCATCGGGAAGCAGCCTGCCGGTACCCCCGACCTGCCCGCTGATGCTCAAGGCCACCTCATCCACGAGCCGCTGCTCCAGCAGGGACGCGAACAAGTGCGGCCCGCCCTCACACAAGATCCGTGGGTACTGCGCGATCACTGCTGCCAGGTCTGTGCCGTCCACTGTCACCGCCCCTTCAATATCGGGAACGTTCCCGCTGGCCGAGACCATAACCAGGACAGGCGCTTTTGATCGTTGCCGAAACTGCTGCCACTCCAGTTTCACAGCCGGCGCCCGGTACCCCTCGGTGCGCGCGGTGCCAGCGCCGACCAGGATCGCGTCACAGCCCGCCCGCAGCATGTGGAACACGCGTCGATCCTCGGGGCTGCTCAGGCCGCCGCTGAGGCCGTCGGGAGCGCCGATGTGTCCGTCGAGGCTGATCACAAAATTGACCCGCAGGCACTCGTCGGGCCACGCGTAGGCGCTCCACAGAGCGGCGTCATCCATCTGCCCATCAGACCATCACCACAGGACGGTAAGCACGCCGGATAGATTGCATCTCGTGCCCGAAAGCCTGTGCGATCGCTTTCCCGAGGTTCGCCCGGAGGAACTTGTGGCTGGCCTGCAGCCGCCGCCTCACTTCGGGCACGTGAGCTTTGACTCCTACGTGCCGGACCCCTATTACGTGTCGCAATCGGCGGCGGTCGCAGCGGCTCGCGCCTTCGTGGAAGCCAGTGCCCCACCCGTCAAGCGGCGACTGTTCCGTAAGGCCACGCCACCGGAAGCGCGGCCCGGGATCTACTTCGACGGCGGCTTCGGGGTGGGCAAGACCCACCTGCTCGCCTCGGTGTGGCATGCAGCGCCAGCCCCGAAGGCTTTCGGAACCTTCGTCACTTACACCCATCTTGTGGGCGCCCTGGGCTTTGCGGGTGCGGTCGAGGCCCTCAGCGACCGGACCCTCGTGTGCATCGACGAGTTCGAACTCGACGACCCCGGTGACACCGTCCTGATGAGTTCGCTGCTCATGGCATTGACTCAGCGCGGGGTGCGACTGGCCGCGACGTCCAACACGCTTCCCGATGCACTGGGGGAGGGCCGCTTCGCCGCTGAGGACTTCCTGCGCGAGATCCAGGGCCTGAGCGCCCATTTCGATGTGTTGCGCATCGAAGGGGTGGACTACCGGCACCGCGGGGTTCCGCGCGCCCCGCGACCGCGGCCGGTCGAGGAGGTGCTCGCCGCTGCGCAGACGCCGGGCGCGACCTTGGATCGCTTTGACGATGTTGTGTCACACCTCGCGCAGGTGCACCCCTCGCGGTACGCACAGCTGATCGCGGGCACTGCCTTGGTGGCTTGGACTGACGTTCGACAACTCACCGACCAGAGCGAGGCGCTGCGGTTCGTGGTGCTCGTTGACCGGCTTTACGACAACGACGTGCCGGTGGTGGCGTCGGGGGAGTCGGTGGGGCACATCTTCGCCCCGGACATGCTCAAGGGCGGTTATCGCAAGAAGTATTTCCGCGCGTTGTCGCGGTTGGCAGCCTTGGCGGAGGCGAAAGCCTGAAAGCTCGCGCCAAACGCCTCACTGAGCGCCGCGTTTGGCGCGAGGTCTCAGGCGGCGTGGTCGGCCAGCCATTGCTGACCGACCTTCTCCTCCTTCTTCAGGTACTTGCCGATCCACTCAGCGGCGAAGTTCTCGACCTTGCCACCGATGAACGGCACGGAGCACTTGATGGCTCCCCGGGTGCGCACAGCGGTACCCTCGCCGTCCGGGCTCAGCGTGATGGTGCCTGAGAACTTCAGCGGCTGGCCGTCGAAGTCGACGTCGAACGTGGCCGTCCGCGACCCTGTGTCATCGGCAGCGGTCCAGTGCTGCGTCTCGTCGAGCGGGATAGTGTCGCCCAGGAATTTCTTCACGAAACCGGGCACCTTGGCCGGCAGCACCCGACGGTTGTGGATGCGCAACTTGTCGCCCTCTGGTGCCACCTCGGCCACCACGTCCAGACTCGCGCTCTGCTCGCACTTGTAGATGATGAACTGCTCATCGCTGAGCATGGCGAACACGGTGACCGGATCCGCGTCGTAGCGCTGGATCTCGTCTATCTGGGCGGGCATGAGTCGATCCTGCCGCATCCTGGCGTCGCGAGCAGCGTCTGGTACCGCGCGTCACCTAAACACCGGTCGGCGTCGCACGCTCCAGGATGGCCGTGAGGTCTTGGGCAGCGAGATCCACCACACCGTACGTGCCCTCGTTCTGCCGCAGCCGTGTGGCGACGAAGGCATCGGCGACGAAGGCCGGCGCATGCTGCACCAGCAGGGACGCTTGCAGAAGTAGCACCATCTTCTCGGCCAGCCACCGCGCACGGGCTTGCGAGACCGTGCCGGCCAGTGCGTTCAACACATCCCGCAGCCCGGTATCGAAGGCCTCATCACATCCGGCTGCAGGCGCCAAGGCTTGCAGATACGCGTCCAGGCTCTCCGGATTGCGCGCCAACGCCCGCAGCAGGTCGAGCGCGTTGACGTTGCCCGAGCCTTCCCAGATCGAATTCACGGGGGCCTCCCGGTAGAGCCGCGGCATCCCTGTCTCCTCGACGTACCCGACACCGCCAAGGCACTCCATGGCCTCGAACGTCAGGCCGGGGGCCCGCTTGCACACGTAGTACTTGCTCATGGGCAGCGCGATCCGGCGCAGCGCTGCCTGCTCGCTGGAATCGGTGGCATCGACAGCGTGGGCGAGCCGCAGGCCCAGCCACGTGGCCGCCTCGACCTCCAGCGCCATGTCAGCCAGCACCTGCCGCATGAGTGGCTGGTCGATGAGGGTGGCGCCGAACGCCTCGCGGTGCTGCGCGTGCCAGATTGCCTCGGTGACCGCCTTGCGCATCAACGCCGTGGAGCCAATCACGCAGTCGAGACGGGTGGCCGAGACCATCTCCACGATCGTGCGCACTCCGCGGCCCTCCTCGCCGAGCCGCTGCGCCCAGGTGCGATCGAACTCGACCTCGCTGGAGGCGTTGGAGCGGTTGCCGAGCTTGTCCTTCAGGCGCTGGATCTCGAAGACGTTGCGCGAGCCATCGGGCAGCACCCGGGGGACGATGAAGCACGTCAACCCGCCGGGTGCCTGGCCGAGCACCAGGAACACATCGCTCATGGGCGCCGAGCAGAACCATTTGTGCCCCGTCAGCAGGTAGCCGTCGGCCACCGGCTGTGCGACGGTCGTGTTGCTGCGCACGTCGCTGCCGCCCTGCTTCTCAGTCATCGCCATCCCGGCGATCAGGCCGGCCTTCTCACCGGTCGGACGCAGGCCGAAGTCGTACTGCCGACTGGCCAGCCCGGGTTCCCACTGACCGGCCCGCAACGGATCGACCCGCAAGGCCGGCACACTGGCGTAGGTCATGGAGATGGGGCAGCCGTGACCAGCCTCGGCCTGCGACCACATCAGGAAACCCGCGGCACGCCGCACATGAGCCGTCTTGTCGTCGGTGCTCCAGGGCGCGGCATGGAGGCCGTGTTCGACCGCCACGGTCATCAGTTCATGCCAGGCGGGGTGGAACTCGACCTCATCGATACGCCGGCCATACCGGTCGAACGTGCGCAGTACCGGGGTGTACTCATTGGCCAGGCGCCCCCACTCACGGGCGGTCTCGGAACCCGTCAAGGCGCCCAACTGGGTCAGCGGGCCATCCTGGGGGTTCCCACCGAAGGTCGCGAGGGCCTCCCGCAACGCGTCGTCATCGAGGAAGGCGTTGTGAACCAGCGGGGGTGGCTGGTTCGTTACGGTGTGGGTGCTCACGAGACCACCGTAGACCCGCTCGGATGCGGCAGACTCACTTCCTGTGGGACTGACTGACACCGAACTGCTCGAGGTACTGCAACCCTGGCTGCTGGACCGGCGGTGGTTCGCTGGCAAGGGTCACCGGATCACCGGACTCGCCATCACGAGCCGAACGTCCTTGACCGAGGACGTCGAGCATCTCAGCGTCGGGGTCGAAGTGGACGGTACCCATTTCCAGGTGTACCAAGTCCCGGTGCTGTACCGCTGCGAACCGGATCCGGACAGTCTGATCGGCCCGGCCGGAGGGCGCTATCTGCATGACGGCTTGCCCCACCCGGAGGTCATGGCGGCGATGCTCGCAGCTGTCAGCCCGACCGCCGCGCTGCAGCCAGCCACGACAGGGGCCCAACCCCGGACCCAGTGGCTGGATGCCGGCCCGCCGATCACCGGCTACCGGGTGCTCAACGTCGAGCAGAGCAACACGTCAGCCGTCTACGCCGACGAGGTCCTGGTCAAGGTGTTCCGGATGCTGACACCTGGGGTGAATCCCGACATCGAGGTGCATGCGGGACTGTTCGGAGTCGGCAGCGCCGACGTCGGCCGCCTGCGGGGATGGATCAACGGTGGCTGGACGGACCCACGTTCCGGCAGCACTGTGTACGGCCACCTCGCGATGATCCAGGAGTTCTTCGCCGGGTCCATCGACGGCTGGGATCTCGCGCGGCAAGAGGTCGCGGCGGGGCACGACTTCCAAGCAGAGGCGCACGCGCTCGGAGTGGCCACAGCTCGGGTGCATCACGACCTGGCCACCGCCTTCCCCACCGAGGTGCTGACCGGGCCGAGAATCGACGACATGGTGGCCAGACTGCATGACCGTCTGGCAGTCGCGGTCGGGCTGGTCCCGGCGCTGCAGCCGATGGCCGCGGGGCTGCACGACCGGCTGGACGGCTTGCGCGGCATCGAGAAGATCACCGTGCAACGCGTTCACGGCGACTACCACCTCGGTCAGGCGCTGCGAACGCCCAAGGGCTGGCGTGTCCTCGACTTCGAAGGGGAGCCGGGTGGTGACATGGCCTCCCGGCGGGTTCTCGACCATCCGATGCGCGATGTGGCCGCGATGTTGCGTTCGTTCGCCTATGCCGCATGGCAGGGCGCGGACAACAGTCCCGCGGCACGGGCGTGGCAGGAGGCGTCTGAGGCCGCGTTCCTGGAGGGATATGGCGCCGACGCCGCGGACAATGACGTGCTGCTCGAGGCGTACTCCATCGACAAAGCGGCGTACGAGGCGGTCTACGAACAGCGCAATCGGCCCGACTGGGTCGACATCCCGTTCACAGCATTGCGCTCGATCCTCGCCTGACGAACACGGGGAGGACGGTAGGGCCACGCCGCGTATCGACCCATCCTCGGGTGCCCGAATCTTGCGGTGAGCCCAGCAGTCGCCGGCGGGCAGCCAGACCCGGCCCTGACCACCGGGGCCAGGATCGGCGCGACGAGGGCAGACCCGCCCAGGCGTCCCGGAAGGGGGTCAAAAGGGTCCGGCTGTATCTCCGCTGAGGTCGATGACCGCTGCTGCCATTGCCGGTCTGCTCAGCGTTGGTTCCACCCGAACTCGGGGTAGGACATCGGTGGCGCGGAGACGTCGCTGAGGGCCGCCTTGATCTGGTCCGGGATGACCAGGGCCTCGCTGGCCAGGGCGGTGCGCAACTGCGCGGGGGTGCGGGCCCCGACAAGTGCGCTGGTCACGCCGGGCTGGTCCCGCAACCAGGCCAGTGCCACCTCGGAACTGGACGCCCCCAACCCTTCGGCGGCCGTGGCCACGGCGTCGGCGATCCGGCGAGCATGCTCAGTCAGGTAGGGCTGCACGAAACTGGCGAACAGCGGGTTTCCGGCGCGGGAGTCGGCTGGGATCCCGGCGCGATACTTACCCGACAACACTCCGCGACCCAGCGACGACCAGGCGATCAGCCCCATGCCGTGACCCTGCAGAGCCGGGATCACTTCGCGTTCCACGCCGCGCTGGAGCAGGCTGTACTCCATCTGCGCGCAGACCGGAGCGAAGTGACCGGGGACGGCCGTCTGCATCGCAGCGACGGTGGCGACCTGCCAGCCGGCATAGTTGCTGACGCCGACGTAATGGACCTTGCCCGAGGACACCGCCGCGTCGATGGCGCTCAGCGTCTCGTCGATCGGGGTCAGGGGGTCCCAGGCATGCAGTTGCCACAGGTCGATGTACTCGACGCCGAGCCGGCGCAGTGATGCGTTGAGCGTGCTCAGCAGATGTCCGCGGGAGGCGTCAAAGCGGCGGTCACTGGTCGGCCGGGACACGGCCTTCGTGGCCAGGACGACCTGCGCGCGACGATCGGCATCAGTGAGCAACCGTCCGAGGATCTTCTCCGACTCGCCGTCGGCGTACACGTCGGCGGTGTCGACGAGGGTGCCCCCCGCGGACAAGAACGTGTCCAGCAGTTCAGATGCCTCATGCTCGTCGGTGTCCCGGCCCCAGGTCATGGTGCCCAGCCCGATCCGGCTGACCCGCAGTCCGCTGGCCCCGACGCTTCGGATATCCACGTCCAAACCGTAACCGAGTGGGACGGGTTTCGCGTTCACGTAATGGCGCTGGCATGTCAGCACGGTCAGGATGCGGGCAGTCGATCTGCTCAGGGAGGTACGCGACTACGCTTGGCCACCATGCGACTTGGTGTGAATCTGGGATATTGGGGCGCCGGCAACGACGCGGAGAATCTGGCGCTGGCCCGGGAGGCCGATCGCCTGGGATACGCGGTCTGCTGGACCGCCGAGGCGTACGGCTCCGATGCGGCGACGGTGCTGAGCTGGATCGCGGCGCAGACCGAGCAGATCGACATCGGCAGTGCCGTGTTCCAGATCCCAGGGCGGACCCCCGCCAACTGCGCCATGACGGCGGCGACGCTCGACACCTTGTCGGCCGGGAGGTTCCGGCTCGGTCTTGGAGTGTCGGGGCCGCAGGTGTCCGAGGGCTGGCACGGGGTGCGCTTCGACAAGCCGTTGACGCGCACCCGGGAGTACACCGAGATCGTGCGCAAGGCGCTGCGCCGCGAACGCTTGACCTACGACGGCCAGTTCTTCACCCTGCCGCTGCCGGATGGTCCCGGCAAGGCGCTGACCTTGACCGTACATCCGGTGCGGGAGTCGATCCCCATGTATCTCGCGGCCATCGGGCCGAAGAACCTGGAACTGGCGGGGGAGTTGTTCGACGGCTGGCTGGCGATCTTCTACAACCCCGAGTTCGCCCCAGAGCTGTTGGGCAACATCGAGGCCGGGCGGGCGAAGGTCGACAAGACGCTGGCGGGCTTTGACGTGGTGCCCACCGTTCCAGTGGTCTTCGGAGACGACGTGGAACAGTGCGCCATGCCCGTCCGGGCGTACTCCGCGCTGTACATCGGCGGCATGGGCAGCCGGGACAAGAACTTCTACAATCAGCTCGCGACCCGCATGGGATACGAGCAGGCGGCTATCGAGATCCAGGACAAGTACCTCGCGAAGGACCAGCTGGGAGCCATGGCCGCGGTGCCGCTCGACTTCATCGACAAGACCGCTCTGATCGGGCCGCGCGATCGGGTGCGCGACCGGCTGCAGGCCTACGCCGACTCCGGCGTGACGACGCTGACAGTGGCCACTTACGCCGGCAGTCTCGAGGAGCGGATCGCCACGCTGCGCACGATGGTTGAGGTCGTGGAGCAAGCGGGCTTGGCGGAATGACCGACCCGATCTCCTACTTCGAGGCCCTCATTCTGGGCATCGTGCAGGGCCTCACGGAATTCCTGCCGATCTCATCCAGTGCGCACATCCTGATTGTCAGCACGCTGGCCGGCTGGGGCGACCCGGGCGCTGCCTTCACGGCCGTGACGCAACTGGGCACCGAGACCGCAGTGCTCGTCTATTTCCGCAAGGACATCTGGCGGATCATCACCACCTGGACGCGATCGCTGTACACCCCCGAGTTGCGATCGAACATCGATGCGCGCATGGGCTGGTACGTGATCATCGGCACCATCCCGATCGGGGTGTTCGGCCTGGCCTTCAGCGATCAGATCGAGACCGCGGCGCGCAATCTGTACCTCGTCTCGGTCGTGCTGATCGTCTTCGGCATTCTGCTGGGGGTGGTGGACCGGTTCAGCAAGCAGGACAAGACGCTGGACGATCTCACCGCGAAGACCGGTCTGGTCTTCGGCTTCGGACAGGCCCTGGCGCTGATCCCCGGGGTGTCCCGGTCAGGTGCGACGATCACCACCGGCCGCGCGATGGGCTTCGACCGCCCGTCGGCCACCCGCTACGCGTTCCTGCTCGCGATTCCCGCGGTCCTGATCAGTGGCGCCTACGAGGCGCTGAAGATCGGAGATCAGCCCAACGTGTCCTGGGGCCCCACGATTCTTGCGACAGTGGTGGCCTTCTTCATCGGCTACGCCGTGATCTCCTGGCTGATCCGGTACGTCTCCCACGGCTCGTTCCTGCCGTTCGTGGTCTACCGCATCGGGCTGGGCAGTCTGGTGCTGATCCTGCTGACCACCGGTGTGATCACCACCTGACCGCGGTCAGAGCCAGCCGGATTTCTTGAAGGCCCGATACATGATCAGACATACGCTGATCATCAGCCCGAGGATCAGCAGGTAGCCGTAGCGCCAGTGCAGTTCCGGCATCGAGTCGAAGTTCATCCCGTAGATACCGGCGATCATGGTCGGGACCGCCGCGATCGCGACGTAGGCGCTGATGCGGCGCATATCGTTGTTCTGCTGCAGGTCCTGCCGCGAGGTGGCCGCCATGAGCAGCGTCATGAGCAACTGGTCGTTGTTGTCCGCGGCATCTGCCACCCGCAGGACGTGGTCGCCAAGATCGCGGAAGAACGGCTGCATCTCCTCGGGAATCCCTGGCACGGTCTCGCGCACCAGCTCGTGGGCGATGCCAACCAGCGGCTGGACCGCACGGCGCATCTCAAGGTTCTCGCGCTTGACCCGATAGATCATCTCGGCATCATTGGTGCGTTCGGGGGAGAACACGGATTCTTCGAGTTGCTCGATGTCCTTGGTGATCTCCTCGGACACCGCGATGTAGCCGTCCACCGTGGCGTCCAGGATGGAGTGGGCCACGGCAGTGGGTCCGTGCCGCAGGAATTCCGGGTCCGCCTCGAGTCGCCGGCGGATCTGGGAGATATCGCCGAGCGGGCCGTAGCGCACCGTCACGATGAAATGGCGGCCGATGAAGATCGACAGTTGCCCCGTCTCCACGTCAGACGTCTGGTCGTAGTAGGAGAGGATTTTGACGATTACCAAAGCAGACTGATCCTCGAACTCGACCTTGGGCCGCTGCCGGGGGTTCAGGGCATCCTCGACCTGTAGTTCCGGCAAGTCGAAGACGTCCTCGACGAGTTGCAGTTCGGCCCGGGCGGGTTCGAACAGGCCGATCCAGACGAATTGGTCGTGTGCACTGCGGGCCGATGCATACAACTTGGAGATCTGCTCGTGCAGCTGAATGCTGTCACCAGGTATCTCCCCGGAGAACACACTGTGCTCGTTGTCCTGCAGGTGCCCGTCGAGATAGAGCCCCAAACCTCGAATCATGATCCGAGTGTGCCGCAACCCTATTGTGGTGTGCGTGACCACCGTCGTACTGATTCGTCATGCTCGCTCCGTCGCCAACGCCGAGGGAGTCCTGGCGGGGCGCTCAGACACGCCGTTGGACGACACGGGACGTGATCAGGCCGCGGCCTTGGGTCAGCGCCTGGCCGATGTGCCGTTGGACCTTGTGATCAGCAGCCCCCAGCCCCGGGCTCAGCAAACCGCTGCGTTGGTCGTGGGCGACCGTGCTGCGGTGACGATCGATGAGCACTTCGCCGAGTGTGACTACGGCGACTGGAGCGGTGCCAGTCTCAGTGAACTGGCGACCGAGCCCAGCTGGGAGATCGTGCAGTGGTTGCCGTCGGCGGCACAGTTCCCGGCAGGGGAGACGATGGCCCAAATGTCGCACCGCGCCACCCACCGGGTTCAGCAGCTGGTCAAGAAGCACCCCGACGACATCATCTGGATCGTCACGCACGGCGATATCATCAAAGCCGTCGTCGCCGACGCCCTTGGCGTCCATCTCGACCACTTCCAGCGGATCGTGATCGACACGGCATCGGTCAGCGTGATCCACTACACGCCCAAGCGTCCATTCGTCGAACGGATCAACGACACGGGCACAATTCGCCTAGCGCGTAAACAGCCCGAAACGTCCGGTGAGGCGGTCGTCGGTGGCCGCGCCACACAGTAGGGTCGTGCCCGTGACGCGCCGCATTCTGTCCTTCTCGCACCCTGCGCGGTTCGTGGTCGGCACCGTCGGCCAGCCGGGGGACCGCACCTTCTTTCTGCAGATCACTGACGGTGGCGCCGCGTTGAGCTTGCTGTGCGAGAAGGAGCAGGCGGCGGTGTTGTCGGAGAAGATCATCGAGCTGCTTGATCAGGTACGGCGATCCGGTGTTGACCTGCCGACCGACCCGGACGAGGACCTCATCGACACGGAGCCGCTGACGCAGCCCATCGAGCCGGAGTTCCAGGTGATTTCCATGGGGATTGGATGGGATCCCGGCGACGACTGCGTCATCATCGAGGCGCACGGGGAGTCTGAGACCGATGAGGTGCCTGATATCGGCGACGATGAGGAGATCGGCCCGGACACCGTGCGCGTGCGGCTGACGGCGATGGCGGCGTTGGCATTCTCGGTGCGGGCCAGCCGCGTGGTGGCCGCCGGCCGGCCGCAATGCCCCTTCTGTCATCTGCCTATCGACCCCGACGGACACATCTGTCCACGTGCCAACGGGTATCGCCGCAACATCGCATGATCGACGAGGCCACCCTCGCCAGCGCGCCACTGCAGGTTCTGGGCCGCCTCCCGGACTCGTCCAACAACGCCCTGCTTTGCAGCGTGCCCGGGGATGCTGGTCCGGTCCGGGTGGTCTACAAGCCGGAGGCCGGGGAGCAGCCGCTGTGGGACTTCGAGCCGCGGACGCTGAGCCGGCGGGAGAAGGCCGCGGC
>JAKOZM010000275.1 GCA_029779995.1 Actinomycetes bacterium | reverse complement strand
CGAGACCGCCGTGTCCAAGAGACCCTGACCCAGGTACCAGGTCGCGGCTGCCGCTTGCAGCTGCGCCAGCCGATATGGATCCGTTCGGCGCCACAGGTCGAGCACCGCATCCTGCATCAGCGGGTGATACCGGTACCAGCCGTGCTCGCCGGGCGCGATGAGCACTGTTGTGATCGCCTCGGACAGGAAACGAGCCGCTGTCGGTGACCCGGTCACCGCTGTGGCGAGGTCCACGTTGACCGTGCCCAACGCCGCCGTGCACATGACGAAGTCTCGAACTTCGGCGGCCATAGGAGCCAGCACCTCGGCCTCGATGAATTCCTCGACGTTGGTCAGGCTGCGCACCGAGGACGCCTGCGACAGCAGGAAGACGGCAACGGGCCAGCCCGCCGAGGCCTCGTGAATATCCTGACCCCCTGGGTCCTTGCGCCCGAAGCCTGCGACGGCTGCAGCCGTCTCAGATGCGCTGAACCTCAGATCGTCGGCGTACAATTCCCACGTCCGGCCCTGACCACGCCACAGCGGTAAGGGCACCACACTCATCGATCGCCCCGCGAATGCGACCTGGGAACCGATCGGCAGCGCATCCACCAGCGTCTTGATGACCCGGGTGGTGGCGGAACTGTCCAGGATGTGGACATCGTCGAACACCACGGTGACAGGGCTGTCGAGGCCGGACACGGCGCAAGCGAAGCTGGGCAGGACGTCGTGGGTGAAGGTCGGCTCATCGCCGGCAACCTGAGTCACTGGCACAAATCCGGTTACAGCATGCGCCAGGGCAGCACTGAGCGTGTTCACGAGCACGACCGGATCATTGTCAGATTCGTCCAAGGTCACCCAGGCCACGGGCCGGGCCGACCGGGAGGCCCACTGAATGGCCAGCGTGCTCTTCCCATAACCAGCGGGGGCGCAGAACGTGACCACTTCGCGGGTCGCCAGCCGTTCGTCGTCGATGAGCCGATGGCGGGTGATCTCGGTGTGCCGCACATGGGGTGGGCGCAACTTGGACAGTGGGGTGGTGCTGGCCACCACCTGTTCACGTTCCACCGCGGGAGCCTTCCTGTCGCCGACCGCGACAGTCTAGATCAAGATGTGTCAGATGGATCGGTGAGCGTGAGGTGGGGTCGATCCGCGATGACCTCCTCCTCGTCGGCCTCGGTGTAGTCCCCGTCGTACGGTGAGAAGTAGACCAAGGGGTATTTGCGCGAGTAGTTCTTCAGGAAACTCGTTACCAGCGCGGCGATGGGCAGCGACATGAAGGCCAACATCGGCCCGCCGATCGCACCGCCCGCGATGGCTGAGCCGAATGCCACACCACCATTGATCTCCATCGTCTTGGCGCTGATCTTGGGGCTCAGGAAGTAGTTCTCGATCTGCTGGTAGATCAGCGTCCAGATGAGCAGGATCACCGCCGCGCTCACCCCTTGGATCCCCAGGGTGAGCACGATCGGCACCGCCGCGCCGATGTAGGTCCCGATGGCCGGAATGAACTCCGCCACAAAGCCCTCGAACACCGACATGGGCAACGCGATCGTCCAGTCGACACCCACCAGCAGCATCACGAAGAAGAACAGACCACCGTTGATCACCATGAGCAGCAGCCGGGAGTACAGATATCCGCCCGTCTGTTCGATGGCCGTGTCCCACGCCCACCCGAAGCGCTGCTGGGTGGCCGGCGGGAACTTGCGCAGGATGGCTCGGCGGATCTGGGGGGCGTCCGCGGCGAAGTAGAACGCGAACATCGCGATTGTGAAGAACTGGAAGATCAGGCCGATGGTGTTGCCCGCGAAACCGAGGATGTCCTGGGCGTTCTCCTGCACCCAGTTCTTGATGTTCTCCTCAGCCGTCGCGAAAGCCGGATCCGTCTTCGACGTGGGGAAATCCGTCCCGAACTGCGAGTTGATCTGGGGGATGACGTTCTGGAGGCTGTCGGAGATCTGCCCCGCGACATTGACCAGCCCCGGAATCATGATGAACGTCAGCACGATCAGGAAGAGCCCCGAGATCAAGAAGACCAGTCCGGTGGCCGCACCACGGCGCATTCCGCGTTTCATGTGCAGGTGGTTCACCGCGGGCTCCATGGCGATGCCGAAGAAGGCGGCGATGAACAACATGCTGAGCAGACTGCGCGCTTTGCTGGCCAGAACCAGTACAGCCAGGGTGGCCAGGATCACGAACACGACGCGCCAGATGACCTTGCGGGTCATCGGCATCACCCAGGGCGGGGGTGCGGCCCCATCGGGTGCGGCGGGATGTTCGACTGCCAGTGGTTCGGGGGGTAGGGCATCGCCGAACGCACCCTCGCCCTGTTGCCTGCCTGGTCCCTGCTGTTCACTCATGAAGTCCTCCAGGTGATCGGTGCCGGGCTGCTGCGGCCTCCAGCGGTAGCTGGCAGCGACCACAATCCAGTGTGTGTCATCCAAACCCCCTGTTCCGGTGGTCGCGGGTAATGCGTCGCTCGCCAGCAAGTATGGACCTCGCAGCGCGTGCGTCGCGCCATTGACCGCAGGCGTTCGTCTTGTGCGCATCGGTTCGGCGTGGCGCGGCCGCGACTGACGGACGGCTGTACCGCCGACGATCGGCTTGTCGATCGACCAGGCCGCGAGCCGGTCTTCCGGGTTGTTGGTCTTCCCCGCGGCGTTTTGGCCCAACAAAGCCGGAAAAGGTTGCGGTATCGGGCGGTGGGGGCGGAACGGACGAACGGCTGTACCGCGGACGAACGGCTGCAGACCAGCGGCCATGACCGGGCGGTACCCGGGTTCTCGGGCCCGGTCTACATGTTCACACGGCTGCCTTTGCGACAGGCAGCACCCCTTCGGCGATGGCCTGGGTGAACGCCGCGTAATCGCGCAGGTTCTGACTGGCGTAGCGCATCGAGAACTCAGCGATCGCGTCATCGAGTTTGCTGGACACGCCTGCGTACGCCGAGATGGCCACGGCATCACCGGAGCGCGCATGCCCGCGTGCCAGCGTGCGGGCGCACATGTTGCCGTAGAAGCCCGCCTCCAGCGCAGTGCCCTGTTCGACGTTGGCCGAGCCCTTCCAGTCGCGCAACTGCCGCACGTAGTACTGCTTGGCGTTACGTCCGGTGGTCCACCCCAGGAAGATGTCGGTCTGCGCCTGGATCAGGCGTTGCCCCTCAACGACCCGACGGCCCTGATGGGAGTACTGGCTGGGCCGCAGGTGGTCCTCGAGTACGGACGGCACGGCTTCCTTGATCTGCAGGAACAGCGGGTCTTGGTCGTCGCGGCCTTCCAGCAGCATCACCCAGCACCGGGTGCCGACGCTGCCGACCCCGACCACCTTCAGGGCGACATCGACCATGGTGAAGCGGTTGAGGAGAACCTGCATGTGGTCAGGGGTGCTGTCGACGTACTCGCAGTAGGCGTGCGAGATGACCTCACGGATCTCGTCCTGGTCGAGGTGGGCCGGCATGTTCTGCAAAGGCACGAGCAGCGGAGGCTGGTAGCGAAGGCGTAAGGCGCCGGACTCGCGGGTCGCTAGCTTGCGCAGTGCTTGCAGGCTCGTCTTGCCGCGGGCCTGATTGCGGAACTGGTTGAGCCGTTTCGTGAGGTCCTTGTTTGTAACCTGCGGGCCACTGCCCAGCCTGTCCACATTCAGGTAGTCGTACCAGAGGTCCATGACGGGCATCTGCGCGAACTCGGTCATCGCTGCGCGGTAACGTGCCACGGCACTGACCGCGAGCTGCCGTTGCTGGGCGCGGGTGAACCCGAGGTGCTGGCCGGCGACCACCAGACTGGTGGTCAGCCGCTTCAGGTCCCACTCCCATGGCCCGGGTAGGGTCTCGTCGAAGTCGTTGGCGTCGAAGATGAGTTCCCGGCTCGGGGAGGCATACGCCCCGAAGTTGGACAGGTGGGCATCGCCCCCGGCCTGCACCCACAATCCGCTGTCAGTGGTGCCGCTGAGATCCTCGGCCATGATCGCCGCGGCGCCACGGTAGAAGGTGAACGGGGAGACGGCCATGCGGGCATGCCGGATGGGCACCAACTGCTGGAGTCGCTGCTGGTTCTGGGCCACCAGAATCTGGACGGGGTCGCGCCGGTCCGTGCGGGGCTCCCAGTCGGCGTGGCCGGAGCGCGAGATCCTGGCGCGGGCCTGCCGGCCCAGCTCCTTGCGGGACGTCACCGATGGCCGGTTCATGCGGACTCCTTGGGCGGGTTGGAAGTGGCCGTGGCGGATCCCAGGGGGAGGCCGACCGGCAGGGTCGATGACTGCGCTGCCCCGCGCAGCGTGGCCAGGAATCCGGTCATCGGCATGGACCGAAGTATGGCGGCGTGCGAGCGGGGGTTGCATCGCCCGTGTTGGGGGAGGAGTAGCGCAGGATGGGGCCTTACGATCACAAGCGAGGAAAGGAGAACGTATGACCGAGACCGACGACGTTCAAATGGGTCCGATCGACTACCTGGTCATCGAATACGCGAACAGCCAGCCGACCGGGGCGGCGCTGCCCCATCTCATCGACCTGGTCGACCGCGGCATCGTGCGCATTCTTGATGTGGCGATTCTGGCCAAGAGCACCGATGGTGACGTGGCAGTGCTGGGGATGGATCAACTCGCGCAAGCAGGGGAGCTTGCCGTGTTCGAGGGGGCCGCTACGGGAATGCTCGATGACGAGGATCTTGCCGAGGTCGGCGCCATCATGACTCCTGGCGCGATCGGGGCGGTGCTGGTCTACGAGAACACCTGGGCTGCGCCGTTCGCCACCGCACTGCGCAAGGCCGGCGCGCAGATGATCGCCAGCGGCCGGATTCCCGTCAACGCCCTGCTGGCCGCACTTGAGGAAGAGGAGAACGCCTGATGCCCGGTTTGCTTCGTGGAGTTGCCCGCACCGCAGTGATCGCCGGAACGGCCACCGCTGTATCCAACGGGGTATCGCGGCGCCAATACGGCCGCTGGGAACGCAAGGCGGAGGAGCAGCAGCAACAGCAACAACCGCAGCAGTACGCCCAGCCCGCGCCTGCCCCGGCACCCGCTGCCCCGGCGGCGCCGAGTATGGATGACAAGATCGAGCAGCTCAAACAACTAGGAGCGCTGCACGAGCAGGGCATTCTCACCGATGAGGAGTTCGCCGCGCAGAAGGCGAAGTTGCTCGGCTAGCCGGTCAGGGTGGGGGCCTTGCTGTGCAGGTGGGCCCAGTTGACATCCTGGGCCAGTTCCGCCTCCAGTTGGCCGAAACCACCCCGGACGCCGAACAGCCGTTTGGTCCATACGAGGTAGGCCAGGATCAGCAGGTTGAGGATCATCGCCACGATCTTCAGCACGCTGACCTTGTCGATGAGTTCAACGATCTCCAGTGGCAGGAAGGCGGCGGTGGCGACCACGGTCAGATACTCGGCCCAGCGTTTGCCGCGCCACAGGAAGATACACTCGACCGCTTCCAGGGCGGCGTAGGCCAATGCGACGAGGGCCAGGACCCACACGTGGTTGCCGTCCAGTGCGATCAGGTCGTTGAGCCAGCGGGAGGCCAGTTGCTGCCCGCTGCGGGTCTGATCCAGCACGGGTAGGACGAGTTGGGCGTCGCGCTGCAGGGCGGGCAACCCGACCTCGAGGAGTATGAGCAGCAGGCCCAGCAGCAGGAAGAACACCACGTGCAGTCCGCGTTCCAGGCTGATCGCACGGATCACTACGAGTTCGTCGAGGGCCTTGCCGCGCAGGGGGGTCGGGAGGTCTGCCGGGTCGCCCGTGACGCTCGGTACAGCCGTCCGGATCCAGGCATCGCAGCGCAGGCACCTGGCCAGTTGGGTCCCGTCCGGCAGGTCTTGGGCCAGCTCCCGGCCCGGGTAGCGGGCGGTGGCGGCGGGGGCGACATGCCCCTTCATGGAGCACCACCAGGCGTCGGTGTTCCAATGTCCAGGGGCGATGCGCACGCCCTCCAGGGTAGGTGCCATGGGCACACCGGGTGCACTGGCCTGCCCTAGGCTGAAACCGTGATCGTCGTGACCGAGCACCGTGCGGGCGAGGAGTTCCTCGAACCCGCTCGCGTGCTTCTCGAGGTGCTCTCCGGCACGCCGGGTTTTGTCCACGGACAGGTCGCCCGTAGCCCAGACGTCCCGGACACCTGGTTGTTGTTCACGGCCTGGCGTGATGTCGGGTCGATGCGAAGGGGGTTCGGCACCTTCGACGCCAAGGTTGCGGCAGCACCGGTGATGCTGTCGGCCGTCGACCGCGTGAGTGCTTTCGAGACCCTGGTAGAGGCGGCCCCGGGCACCCTGACGACTCACGGCAGCGACCTCGCCTGACGGTTACGCCGCCTGATCTGGTTGGGCACGGGCGTGGACGCGCAGGCTCGGCGTTTGGGCAGTTGTTGCTGCGACACGCCGGGGAAATTCGCACCTTCTGCCCAACGCTGCCGGGCTGACGGATCCGTTCGTCCGCCCAATTGGGAGGTCGGCACGCCATAACGGCGGCAATCACCCGGTGTTCTGCAGCCCGGCCGCCAGCCCGTTGACGGTCAGGAGCAGCAACCGCCGCCAGTCCTCCTGGTCACCGGCGCGCATCTGGGTCAACGCCCGTAACTGCAACTGCGACAGCGCGTCGACGTAGGGGGCGCGCAGCGCAATCGCCGAGCCCAGCACCTGCTTGTGCTCCAGCAGTTCGTCCTGATCCAGCACCGTCAGCACCTGCGAGATGGTCAGGTCCATCTCGCCCAGGATGCGGTCGGCGATGTCGGGCCGGCCGCCCAAGGCCAGGAAGTGGGCCGCCAGATCTCGGTGGCTCTTGGCCAGGCTCATCTCCGCGATGTCGATGAGCGAGGCGAACAGGGGCCAACCGGCGTACGCCTGCCGCAGCAGGTCCACGTCTGCCACCTCGGCCAGGGCCGTTCCGAGCCCGTACCACCCCGGGATGTTGGCGCGGGTCTGTGACCACGCGAAGACCCACGGGATGGCTCGCAGGTCCGACAGCTCCCGGCCCGCCGTGGCCGCACTGCGGCGAACCGGCCGCGAACCCATGCGCAGGTCGCCGATCTCCTCCAGCGGGCTCGCCTCGGCCAGGACATCGGCGAACCCCGGCATCTCGACCAGCTCCCGATACGACGCCCGAGAGGTTCGGGCGAGGTGTTGCCCCAGTTGCCCGAACCTGTCGGCGGCCACGGCGTTGCGCTGCTGAACTTTCGTCGTGCTCGCGAGGAGCACCGCCGTGGTGATGCGCTCGAGGTGTCGCTGGGCGATGGTCGGGTCGGCGTAGCGGGCGAACACCACCTCGCCCTGCTCGGTCACCTTCAACCGGCCATCCACCGACCCCGGCGGTTGTGCGGTGATCGCCCGGTGCAGGGGCCCGCCGCCACGGCCCAGCGAACCACCCCGGCCGTGGAACATCGTCAGTTCGATGTCGTGGGCGCGCGCCCAGGCGACCATTGCGGTCTGCGCCTGCGCCAACGTCAGGGTGGCCGCGGTTGGCCCGACATCCTTGGCTGAATCGGAGTAACCCAGCATGACCTCGACCTGCCGTCCGGTGCCCTCCAGCCAGTGGGTCGTGGACGACAACCCGAGCCATTCCTCCAGCACGGTGCCGGCGGCAGCGAGGTCGGCACCGGTTTCGAACAAGGGCACCACATCCAACCGCAGCGGCGCTTGCCCGACGGCGAGCCGAGCCAGGGCACGCACGGCGACCAGGTTGGCCGGCGAGTGGGAGAACGACACGATGTAGCGACCACAGCACCCGGACCCCCAGCGCTGCTGCAGCCAGGACATGACACGCAGCGTGTCGAGAACCTCCCGGGTCTTCGGCTCGCGGGCTTCCACATGAGTCGGCCAGCCCTGCGTGGCGAGGTGGTCCAGGTACGCCGCGTCGTCGGCGGCGTCGGGCGGGGCGTCGGGCAACTGCCCGATGAGGTCCGCCAGAGCTGCCCGGTGCACCTCGGAGTGCTGGCGGACTTCGAGCTCAGCCAGATGGAAGCCGAATGTCTGCGCGTACCAGATGACATGCTGCAGCTCACCGAACGCCGCCCGCCGGGCACCTGCCGAAGCCAGTGAGTCCTGCACCAGACGCAGGTCAGCGATCAGTTCCTCCACATCGCTGTAGGAATGCTCCGCACGGCCTGCGCGGGTGGCCCGCAGCCGCTGTGTGATCACCAGCATCTTCTGCCGGTGCGGTTCCCCGGGAGAGCCCGTACTGATCTCGGCGAACGCATCGGGCATCGCGACCGCATCGCGTTCCAGGGATTCGGTGAGCGCTCGCGAGCCGGGCGAGTCGGTGCGGTCGGCGGTCAGCGTGCGGCCCACCCGCTCGACGGAGACCTGTAAAGCGGTGAGCGCGTGCTCGGACTGCACAGCCACCGTCCGCCGGGTCACTTCAGCAGTCACGAAGGGGTTGCCGTCGCGGTCGCCACCGACCCAGGAGCCGAACCGCACGAACGCCGGCACCGGGCTCGGGACAGTTCCGCTGGCCTCACCGATCAAGGCTCGTTCGGTGGCCCGGTACAACCGCGGTACCGCGCGGATCAGCGTCTGGTCGAAGACCGTCATGATGGTGCGGACCTCGTCCAACGGTTCGGGCTGTGTCGTGCGCAACACAGAGGTGAGATGCAGCAGCTCGACCTCTTCGAGCAGCCGGCGACGGGCCACATCCTTGGCCTCCGGGCCGAGCCGCGGATTCTCCAGGCGCTGGAGTTGTTCGCTGACCCTGCGCAGCGCGGTGGCGATGGCCCGGCGCCTGGCTTCGGTGGGATGGGCCGTGAGGACGGGGTGGATCCGCAGGTGGTCCAGCATCTCCCGGACCCCCTCGGCCGCTGAGACAGCCGGCCAGAGATCGTCCCCAGCGTCAGCGTCCGGGCGGGCGTGGGGCAGATCGAGCAGTCGCACCCGGTGCCGCTCGTCGGCCAGATTGACCAGATGCAGGTGCACGGTCAGGGCGTTGGCGAGCCGGATCGCATCGTCGAGAGGCAGCGCGGCGAGGTCGACCTGGCGCCCGTCGTGCAGGGCCGCCACCTGTTCGGCGATCGCCTGCAATCCAGCTTCCTGGAGAACCTGCTCATGTGCGCCGGCCAGCAGGTGCAGTTCGCGAGTGAGTTCGTTCTCCACGCCATCAGTGTGACAGCCAGGATGGGAGGGGGCACTCAGCCGACGGCCAGCGCCTGATTGAGGTGCCGGGCCTCAAAAAGGCGGTCGAGTGCGCCATGGGCGAGACCGCGGACACCGGAATCGCCCTGCAGGTCACTCGCGGCGATGTGCAGATCGCGCATAGCCAACGGCAGCGACCGCGAGTAGATGCGCTCCCGGATCCCGGCCAGCAGATGTTCACCAGTGCTCGACAACTGGCCGGCGAGCACGATCACAGCCGGATTGAGCAGCCCCACCGCATCGGCGACCGTGGCACCCAGCGTGCGCCCGGCCTCGCGGACCAGCCGGGTGGCCACCGGATCGCCGTTCTGCACGGCCAGCACCACATCATCGACCGTGTGCACGTCACGGCCGGCTGCGGCCATGTCCCGCAGGATCGCCCAACCGCCGGCATAGGCCTCCACGCATCCCAACTGCCCGCACCGGCATAGCGGAGGCTCGCCGGCGCCTGCTATGTCGGCCCGGATGTGACCGATGTCGCCGGCCGCGCCCTGCGCCCCCCGCAGAGTCCTACCGGTCGCGATGATGCCGGCACCGATACCGGTACCTACCTTGATCAGTAGGAGATCATCGACAGCCGGGTAACTGGCCGCGCGCTCGCCAATCACCATGGCATTGACGTCGTTGTCGACGAAGATCAGTGGTCCGAACTGTGACAGGCGGGCTGGGATATTGGTGCCGTCCCACCCGGTCATGATGGGCGGGTTGACGACGGTGCCGGTCGCGAACTCCACCGGCCCGGGCACCGACACCCCCACTCCCCACAGCGGGAGCTCCTCGTCGCGCAGAGCCGTCAAACCGTCGCTGACCTGTTGCAGCACCACGTCCGGCCCCTCTGCGATCCGGATGGCATGATCAGTGCGCCGTAGGACGGTCCCCAGCAGGTCGGTCGCGGCCAGTCGCATTCCCGATGCACCGATGTCCGCCACCAGGATCTGTGCCCGGTTGGCGTTGAGCGCGAAACGCGCCGCCGGGCGGCCCCGGGCACTGGACGCGGTTCCCACCTCCACCAGTAGACCCGCCTCGACCGCGCGGTCCAATCGTTGATTGACGGTCACCCGCGCCCACCCGGTCCGCTGCCCGATGTCAGCGCGGCTCAGGGAGTCTGCCCCGCGTACCAGACGCACCAATCCGACAGTCCCCTCGTCGACGGCGAAAAGCTCGTCTGTCTCGTTGGTCACGGAATGACTATAGCAATTTAACTGTCTATTGACACGCATCAAATGGAGTATTAATGTCTGGTGCAAGCCAATAAGGAGGCGAAGAATGATTAAGGGAAAACGTATGTGGGTGGGTGGGTTCGCAGTCGCGGGCCCTGCTGCTCACCGGATGCAGTAGTTCCAGTGACGATGCGGGCACGGCGTCCGCCTCACCGGCAGAGTCCGCGGGCGGCGACGCCGCCAACATCGCTGCGGTCATCAAGGGACTGGACAATCCGTTCTTCCAGGCCATGGAGGATGGCATCAACGCATCGGCGCAGGAGTCCGGTGCCGAGGTGACCGTGCAGGCTGCAACCAGCATCACCGACACGACCGGCCAGGCTGAGAAGCTCACCGCGATGGCGCAGCAGGACTTCAACTGCTTCGTGATCAACCCGATCTCGGGCACCAACCTGGTGCAGGCGCTCGCGCCTGTCGCTGCCGAGGGGACGCCCATCGTCAACATCGATAGCCCCTTGGATGAGGCTGCCGCCAAGGAGGCCGACGTCGTCGCCAAGACCTACATCGGCACCAACAACGAAGCCGCCGGTGGCAAGGCCGGCGACTACATGGTCGAGACCGTCAGCAGCGGTCAGGTCGCCCTGATCGGCGGCATCGCCGGTGACGTGACCAGCCAGGCCCGTCTCGACGGCTTCACCGCCGCGGTCGACGGCAAGCTGGAGATCGTCCAGACGACCGCTGCCGACTGGGAGCGGCAGAAGGCGCTGACGGCTGCGACCGACATCATGCAGGCCAACCCGGACCTCAAGGGCTTCTTCGCGGCCAATGACGACATGGGCCTCGGCATCGCGCGCGCTGTCGCCAACGAGGGCAAGACCGGCCAGATTGCGGTGATCAGTGTCGACGGCAACGAGGACGCGCTGAAGTCCGTCGCAGCGGGTGACCTGACAGCCACCGTCGCGCAGTACCCGTACGAGATCGGCGCGCTCGGTGTGCAGGCGTGTGAAGCTGTCCTGGCCGGGCAGGAGATCCCCACCAATATCGAGTCGCCCACGGCTCTGGTGACCAAGGACAACGCGGAACAGGCCATCGCCGCCTTCCCCGCGCCGTTCGAGGAGTACCAGAACCCGCTGTCCGGGAGCTGATCAAACATGTCCACTGTTTCCCCCGCGGTCACCGACGCTGAAGAGAAAGCCGGCCTAGGGAGCCGGCTCGCCTCGGCGCCGTGGCCCGAACTGGCAGCCCCACTAGGTTTGGTCGCCCTCATCATCATCTTCGGTGTGCTGGACCCGACCTTCGTGTCGGGTGGCAACATCGAGGCGATGCTGCAGGCCAGCGCCATCCTGGTTGTGCTGGCAGTTGGTCAAACCTTCGTCGTCGCTACCGCCGGCATCGATCTGTCCATGGCGTCCGTCATGACCTTGGGTGCCATCGTCTTGGGCCTGGTGTACACCGGGACCGACAACATCTGGTTGGCGATGGTGGCTGGTGTGGCCGCGGCGGGGGCGGTGGGCCTGATCAACGGGACCATCATCGCCAAAGGCCGGATCACCGACTTCATCGTCACCCTCGGTGCGTTGTCGGCGGCGTCCGGTCTGGCCCTGATCATCTCGGACGGCAAGCCCATCACCGTGCTCAACAAGGTGATGCTGAAGCTGGCCTCCAGCGGTGTCGGTCCCTTCAACTGGTCAGTCATCATCGCGGCTGTCGTGGCTGTTGTCGCGCACTTCGTGCTCTTCAACAGCCGCTTCGGCCTGCATGTTCTGGCCACGGGCGGATCCGAGGAGAGCGCGCGGGCGGTCGGAGTGCGCACCGCCCGCGTCAAGATCGCGGTGTACACCCTCAGCGGTGTCCTCGCGGGGGTGGCCGCGATCCTGCTGGTGGCGCGCGTCGGAGCTGCAGAGCCCGCGAGCAACACCAGCTTCCTGCTCAACTCGGTCGCCGCGGTGGTCCTGGGCGGGGTCAGTCTGTTCGGGGGTCGTGCAACCATCATCGGACCCGTGATGGGAGCGCTCCTCCTGACGGCCCTTGTCAATGGGCTGACCCTGCTTGGACTGTCGCAGTTCTACCAACCGCTCGCCGTAGGCATCGTCGTGGTGCTGGCGGCCCTGCTCACGAGGTTCCAGAAATGACCGAGTCCGCGGCACTCACCGCTACCCACATCCGCAAGAGCTTCGGCAATGTCCACGCGCTCAAGGACGCCTCCTTGACGATGCAGCGCGGCGAAGTCACCGCCCTCATCGGCGACAACGGCGCCGGCAAGTCGACGCTCGTGCGCTGCATCTGCGGCATCCACAACCCAGACGCCGGGCAGGTCACTGTCAACGGCAACCCGGTCCGGTTCAGCAATCCCGAGCAGGCCCGCGAGGCCGGCATCGAGACCGTGCACCAGAACCTGGCGCTCGTCGAGGATCTCACGGTGTGGCAGAACCTGTTCCTCAGTCGCGAGCTCACCTCCGGTTTCGGACCGCTGCGGCTGATGAACCGGCGAACCATGACCAAGGAGGCGACCACGATGGTCTCGACCTTGGCCATCAACGTTCCCTCCGTGAAGTCCAGGGTGCGCCGGTTGTCCGGCGGCCAGCGGCAGGCCGTGGCCATCGCTCGCGCGGCGGGCTGGGGTTCGGAGATCGTCATGATGGATGAGCCGACCGCAGCCCTCGGCGTCCAGGAGACCGCCAAGGTCGAGGAACTCATCCACGACCTCCGCGCCCGCGGCATCTCCATCCTGCTGATCAGTCACAACTTCGACCAGGTGCTCCGGCTCTCCGACGCCGTGACCGTCATGCGCTCCGGGCGCACGGTGGCCTCGCGGCGCGCCGCGACCACTACTGGCGACGAGCTCGTCGGCCTCGTCACCGGCGCCATCCCCGCCGACCCCGACTACGTGAAGGGAGAATCCGCATGAACCCGTTGGGTCTGCATGCCCTCGTATGGACCGGTGAATGGACCCCCGAGTCTGCTCGCTATGCGATCGAACGGACGAAGGCCGTGGGCTTTGATCTCATCGAGATCCCCATCCTTGAGCCGGAGACCTTTGACATCGCGATGACCCGGCAACTTCTGGCGGACAACGGCCTGCTGGCCGCCTGTTCGCTCGGGTTGTCACCCGACACCGATGTGTCCAGTGCGGACCCCGCCATCGTGGCCCGCGGCCGTGACCGGCTGTCGGCGGCGATTGAGGTGGCTAGTGGCATCGGTGCGGGGAATCTATGTGGTGTGCTCTACTCGCAGTTGGCCAAGTACCCGGCACCGATCACGGCCCTCTCCCGACAGCATGTCGTCGAGAGTGTCGCCTGGCTGTCCGACCAGGTCGCCGCTGCTGAGCTGCCCACCTCCCTGGAGGTCGTCAACCGGTATGAGACCAACGTCGTCAACACCGTCGCCGACATGCTGACGCTGCTCGACGAGGCCGGTGCCGACATCACGGTGCACCTGGACACCTACCACGCCAACATTGAGGAGAACGGCTTCATCGAGCCGGTGCAGACTGCTGGACAACGCCTCGGCTATGTCCACGTCGGGGAGTCGCACCGCGGCTACCTCGGGACCGGGACCATCGACTTCCCGACGTTCTTCGCGGCCCTGCGCGAGTCCGGCTACACCGGGCCGGTGACCTTCGAATCGTTCTCCTCGGCGGTCGTGCACCCGGAACTGAGCAACATCCTGTCCGTGTGGCGCAACTTGTGGGACGACAGCGAGAACCTCGCCGAACACGCCTACGGGTACATGGCGGAGCATCTGCGGTAATGAGCGATCTCTACCTGGGCATCGACCTCGGCACGAGCGGCGTGAAAGTGGCCGCTGTGCGCGATGACGGTACGGTGGCGGCCCAGGCGGAGGCCTCCTATGCCGTCGAGCGACCCTGCCCGGGGTACGCCGAGATCGCACCACAGCAGTGGGACGACGCCCTGCGGACGGCGTTGACACCGCTGGCCGCTCTGCGGTTCGTCAGTGTCGGCATCGCGGGTCAGATGCATGGGCTGGTCCTCGTCGACGACGAGGGCACGCCCTGCCGGCCGGCGATGCTGTGGCCCGATCGCCGGGCGCAGAGCGAACTGACCGCCTGGCGCGCGTTGAGCAGCGCACGACGGCTGCGGCTGGCCAATCCGCTGGTCGCTGGTATGGCCGGGCCGATGCTGCGCTGGGTCCAGGCCAACGAGCCGGTCACGTGGCAGTGCGCGGCCGTCGCGCTGCAGCCCAAGGACTACGTCCGCTTCCGGCTCGGTGGTCCGCTGGTCGCCGAACGCAGTGACGCCTCGGCGACGCTGCTGTGGGACATCCCGGGGGACACCTGGGATCTTGATGTGGTGGCCGCCTTGGGCCTGCCCGCCGACCTGCTCCCCGATGTCGTCTCAAGCCACTGGGTGGTCGGCCAGGCCGCCCTGCCGGGTGACCCCGCCCTGGTGGCCGGAGCGGGTGACACGCCCGCGGCGCTGCTCGGGACCGGGGGACTGCTGCCGGGGCAGGTGCAGATCAATCTCGGGACCGGCGCCCAGATCCTGGTCGGAGTGGCTGATCCGCAACCGACCCCCGATCCGCTGACCCACCTGTACGCTGATGCGGCCAGCGGCTGGTACGGGATGGCAGCGATCCAGAACGCAGGCCTGGCCCTGAACAAGACCCGGGAGTGGCTCGGGTTGCAGTGGTCTGACTTCTTCGCCGCCGCCGAGTCCGTACCGACCGGTGCGGGGGGCGTTTGCGTGGTGCCGTTCCTGTCGGGGGAACGCGGGGGCGTTGCGCAACCCACGACCCGTGGTGCCTGGCTGGGTCTGTCCGATGCGACCACGCCGGCGCACCTGGCACGGGCCGCGATCGAGGGCATGCTGTTCACCGTGCGCCAGGGGGTGGAATTGCTGGCCGGCGACCAGCAGCAGGTCCGGGTGTCCGGCGGCGGAGTCCGGGAACCCTTTGTCGCCCAGATGCTGGCCGACGTGCTCGGGGCCACGATCAGCGTGGTGCCCGACCGCAGCGCGTCCGCGCTGGGGGCCGCGATGCTGGCGGCCACGGGTATCGGCCAGACCATCACGGTGGCGTCCGGGCAGCCGCTGTGCTTCGAACCCCGGCCGAATCCGGACCTGGAGGGGGCCTACCAGCGCTGGGTGCAGCGCCTGCCGGCCGGAGACATGTGACGCTACGCCTCCACGGGGGCGTCCCACAGCGGGTCGCTGTGCAACTCCACGTTGATCCACAAGGAACGACCCGGTTCTGACAGTTGGGTCAGCAACTCCCGGCGCACGACGTCGGCCTCGCCAACCCCCCACTCGTCGGCCACGAGGTAGTCGAGTTCCAGGTACAGTTTGCGGCCGAGTTTGCCGAGCCGGATGGTGGGTGCGGGCAGCCCGTGGGCGGCGCTCACGGCCAGTACTGCCTCCTCGATCGGCTCCCGTACCTCGGCCGCGGGTCGGCCCTCCAACAACTCGGTGTACATCTGCTTGATCATCCGCAGCGGTGTCGGCACGATGACTGCGCTCGCCAGCAGCACCAGGACGGGGTCGGCGAAGGCGGCCCACCCCGCGAACGTCGTCTGTTTGAGCAATAACGCCACGCCGAAACCCACCAGCATGCCTGCGCTCAGCACCCAGCCCGCCGCCCACTGGGAGGCCTCCGCCTGCACGAGTTCAGACTCCGCGGCCCGGGATCGCAGATACCACCAGAGGCCCACCGAACCAATCAGGCTCACCGCCGCGTAGCCCAGCGCGGAGCCGATCGCGGTTTCGCTGCCTCCCTCCAGGATGACACCGACGGCATCGAACGACGCGAATCCGAACGTGCCCAGCAGAACCATGCCTTGGATGCCCACCATCAAGGGGGCAAGGGCCTCGCGCCCGAACGGGTACTTGGGCGTGGGGCCCCCCTCCACCAGCCGCGCCGCATGCAGCGACAACAGACCGAGGCCGAGCCCGATCAGGGCGTAGGCGCCGTCCAGCAGGATGACCGACGACTCCGCTAGCCAGCCCCAGCCGATGCCGAGGACAGCGAACGCCACCGCGGCGGCGATTGAAACCCGCAGCATGCGGCGCTCTTCGCGCAGAGACTCAGCAGTGGTGGACACAGGGGTGATTCAAGCAGAGAAGCATCCGGTGAGTCTGCGGGGATCGAGCGCTACGCCCCGACGTCCGGGGCGGTCTCGCTGCGATGAGTCCAGGAGCGGCCATCCCACCACCGCTGATGCCCGGGAATCCAGGGGTCGTCGTACCAGCCGGGCGTCATGTTCCCAGTAACGCCCACGATCGCCGCCCAGGACCAGCGAACACGCCGCGCTTGACGAACTCTTGAGGCAATCATCGGGCCTGCCGGCTGGTGCAGGCCCCTTGTAGCCATAGGCACTCGGTGCTGTTCCGGGTGTCATCAAGGTGGGTGAGATATCGATCTCGACCCTCACCCCACTGGCGGCGTCTGGCACCCTGGGAGGGTGGGCCGGTCCACGACATCCCGCCGGATCTGGTTGATCCTGCTCTTCACGGGGTTGCTTCTGGCGCTACTGGTGCCTGCAGCCCGGCTCTACCTTGTGCCGGGCGTGGCAGTGCTGTCGGCCGCACTGGCGGTGCGGGGGCTGCGGGCCTGGCGCCCCCCGGCGGGGCGAGCGTGGTGGACGGTGACGGCGGGTGTCTGCCTGTTGGCGATCGGATATGTGATCAGTGCCGCGGACGCCGGACGATGGCCCGACTTGCGCAGGGAGTATCCGCAGCCCTACGACCTGATCTTTGTTGTCGGGTCCGGCGTCGTCATCGTCGGGGCCGTGCTGCTGTTGGGTCAGATCCACCCCTCCCATGACCGGGGCGACCTGCTGGATGCGCTCATGGTGGCTGTGGGTTGTGGCAGCTTGATCGTGCAACTCATGTTCGGCAGGCAACTGGCTCAGGGCCAGCCGATCGGGGTGCCGCCGGTCACCGCCGTGCTGTTCCCGCTGGCGTCCGTGGTGCTGCTGGCCGCGGTGGTACGTGCCCTGCTGACCGGCGGAGTGCGTAACTCGACCATGCTGCTGCTGACCGCGACGGTGCTGGCGGCAGTGGCATCTGACATTCCTCGGGCCCGGCAGGCCGCCGATGGGATGCTGGCCTACGATTCCATCCTGGCTGCACTCTCAGTGCTGAAGATGGCTCTTTTCGCTTCGGCGGTGATGTCCCCAGGCGTGGCCGACCCCCGGTTGTACGCACCCGCCCGGCCGACCCTGGGCAGCCGGGCACGATTACTCACGGTGGTGTGCCTGGCCTACATCGGACCCGCACTGCTGGGGATCGGGTGGTTGCTGGGGGACTCCGTGGACCCCCGGTTGCCCATGATCGCCACGGTGGTCATCCTTGTGCTCAGCGTCTTCCGGGTGGACGGGATTCTCCGGCGCATCGAACACGGTGCCACCCATGACTCGCTGACGGGTCTGCTCGATCGCGCCACCTTCCAGCAGACCCTGCTGTCGGTGGCCGGCCAGGGCCATGGCAGGTGGTACGTGGGGATTCTGGACGTCGACGAGTTCAAGCGGCTCAACGATACGTATGGCCATCTGGTCGGTGATCGCGTGCTGGAGATCTCTGCCCGCAGGTTGCGCTCAGCCCTCCGCGCCGATGACATCGTGGGGCGCTACGGTGGCGACGAGTTCGCGGTCGCCTTCGCCGCTGATATGCCGGCGGTGATCGCGGCTCGCCTCGCGGACACGCTGCAGCAGCCGGTCATCATCGCCGGCGAGCAGATCAGTGTGCGGGTCAGTGTGGGCATCTGCCGGCTGCGGGGATCTCCGGCCGATCCGGAGGGCGTCGTGGCGCAGGCGTTGGCGGGAGCGGACCGTGCCATGTACAGCGTCAAGGGCACCGATGCTGCTTTCGCGATCGCACAGGACTGAGGGTTTCGCCCGGTCAATCAGGCAGCCGCAGGATCCGCCGGCCCACGGCGAGCAGTTCCCGGTGCAGGGTGGGGTCATCGAGATCGGCCAGATCCGGATTGGCTCCGGCCATCAGCACCCCGGAGGCGAGGACCGCAAGCGCGACCTGGTCGGCGGCCGAGGGCGATGGCCCCAAGGCCACCTCCCGGAACTGCTCGGCGACCGACCTTAACGGTTCCGACGACTGCACGATCGCGGGTGTCTTGGGATCACCTTGCAGCACCGCCGCAGCCCGGCGATTCTCGAGGACCAGATCCACGAACCCGGCCAGTAACGTCTCCTGCCGTTTGCGAGGAGTGGGTGCGGCGCTGGCCCGTCGCAGGGTCTCCCGCAACTCGTGCAGCGGCTCCTCGACCAGCGCCAGCACGATGGCGTCCTTGGTGTGGAACTGGTAGTAGATGGCGGCTTTGGTCACGCCGATGTGATCAGCGATCATCTGCAAAGAGGTGCCGCTGATGCCGTTCTGCGAGAACAGTTCGAGGGCGGCATCGAGGACCCGCTGCCGAGCCTCCCCGCGGGCGGCAACAGGACGAGCCATCGAACCTCCTCGTGTGATCGACCTCTCACAGCATAGTTAGCCGGTCGTGTTGCTGACACTTAGCCGACCGTTTAACCTGAGGGAAGTTAGCCGTCCGGCAAGGTAGGGAGTCGACATGGGTCATCTCGCGAAGTGGGCAGTGCGCAGACCGGTCATCGCGATCATCTCGTTCCTGCTGGCGTTCTTCACGATCGCCGGTCTGGGGACCCGGTTCGCCGGAGACTTGAAGGACTCCTTTGAACTGCCCGGCACGGAGTCGCAGGTCGCCCAGAACATGCTGAGCCAGACCGCCGGGGCGGATGCGGCCTCCGGGGCCTCGGTGCGGGTCGTCTGGGGGGTGGACGAGGGGCAGGTCAGTGATGCCAGCATCAAGGAGTCGGTCGTGCCTGCGCTGCAACGGTTCGCCCAGCTGCCCGGTGTGGGATGTGTGACATCACCCTACGGTCAGACCTACGGAACGGATTGCCCGCAGCCCCCGCAGGCCAGCCCGTTCCCCCTGCCGGCGGACATCCAGGCCAGCATCGACAAGGCGATCGCAGCTGCCGCGAAGGCGACCTCCCCGATCAGCGAGAACGGCCGCGTGGCCTACGCCACGGTCACCTTCACCAGCAGTACGGATATCCCCACCGAGACCGCGAAGACGATCCTGGACGAGGTGGAGGCCATCAACGGCACCGACGGCATCGCCATGGGCGCCAGCGGCCAAGTCCTGACCCTGGCCAGCACCGAGCCTCCGAAATCCGAGGCGATCGGCATCCTCGTGGCCGTGATCATCATGCTGCTTGCGTTCGGGTCCCTGATCGCCGCGGGCCTGCCGATCGTCACCGCGATGTTCGGCCTCGGAGCCGGGCTGGCACTGGTGACGTTCACCGCCAACTTCTTCACGGTCGCCACCTTCGCCCCCACCCTGGCCGCGATGATCGGCCTCGGGGTCGGCATCGACTACGCCCTGTTCATCGTGAATCGCTTCCGGCAGGCCGTCCAAGCGGGACACAATCCCAAGGACGCCGCCTACGAGTCAGTGAACACCGCCGGGCGCGCGGTCCAGTTCGCGGGCACCGCGGTGATCATCGCGTTGCTCGGGCTGTTCGTGCTGGGCGTCAGCTTCTTCAACGGATTGGCGGTGGCCGCTTCTCTCACGGTGGCCATGGTCATGCTGTCTGCCGTGTGGTTCCTGCCCGCCCTGCTGAGCCTGCTCGGCGACAAGGCGCTGGCGATCAGGATGCCGTGGGCCCGCAAGACCAAAGCCTGGCACCCCGAAGGCGGCAAGTGGGCCCACTACGGCCGGGTGCTGCAGAGGCGACCGGCCGTGTACACGATCGGTGCCGCCCTGCTGGTCATGGTGATGGCCATCCCCTTCTTCGGAGTGCGGCTGGGCTTCCCCGACGACAGCGGCCAGCCGGTCGGCAGCCCCGCAAGGATCGCCTACGACCTGACCGCCGAAGGCTTCGGCCCGGGCGCCAACGGCCCCTTCTACGTGGCCGTACAACTGCCCTATGCCTTGGACGAGGACTCCCTGCGCAGCCTGATCCAGGACCTCAATGAGACCCCCGGGGTGGCCCGCACCATCCCGAACGAGGCCATGGTGCCGATCTCCGTGACGCAGCATCAGACCGTGGCAGCCATCCAGGTGATCCCGGAGACGGCGCCGCAGGACCCGGCCACCGAGGAGTTGCTGCAGCGCCTGCGCACCGAGACCATCCCGCAGGCCGAGCAGGGCACCACCATGCGGGCCTATGTCGGGGGGCAAGCGGCGGTCACAGCGGATTTCACGGCCGTCCTACGTGACGCCCTGCCCGTGTTCCTGGCAGTCGTGGTGGGGTTGGGTTTCGTGGCCCTGACCATCCTGTTCCGGTCGCTGATCGTGCCCCTGATCGGCGCGGTCACCAGCCTGCTCAGCCTGGGCGCCGCCCTCGGGGTCACCACCGCGGTCTTCCAATGGGGCTGGGGAGCCGACCTGCTGGGCCTGACCTCCACCGGACCGATCCTGCCGTTCCTGCCGATCATGGTCTTCGCGATCCTGTTCGGCCTGTCCATGGACTACCAAGTGTTCCTGGTCAGCCGCATGCACGAGGAATGGGGCCACACCAAGGACAACGCCCTGAGCGTGCGCCGCGGCCTGGCCGGATCCGGGCGCGTCGTCGCGATCGCCGCCGCCATCATGGCCAGCGTCTTCCTCGCCTTCATCCCCACCCCCGAGGACACCATCAAACTCTTCGGGGTGGGCCTGGCCACCGCCGTGCTGGTCGACGCCTTCATCATCCGCCTCGTGCTAGTGCCATCGCTGATCAGCTGGATCGGGCCCGCCACCTGGTGGCTACCCAAGTGGCTGGGCTTCCTGCCCGAGGTCCACATGGAAGCAGAAGGCTCCGACGACGAGATCGTCGACGACGACCCCGAACTGATCGCCGCCCATTAGGGGGTATTTGCGCCCATGTGATCAAGGCGGTGCGATCAGTTGCCGAAGCGCAGAGTGTGACCGTCTTAAGCAGAGTGCGCCGACATGCGCCGAACGCGATGCCTACGGGGGAGGCATTCACCATGGATCAGTTGCAGGTGATCGTCGATGCGGAACTGGATTCGCAAGTGCTCCTGGTGCCGCACGGTGACCAGTGGCATGTGAGTCATGCGAATCTGTCCGCGCGGTCCTTGCTGGGTCAGAATCTGCGCCTGCCCGCGGTGGGTGCCATCGTCGCCGGCTGCCGCAGTGTGTGGGATGACGGGGTGCCGATCAATCTGGCCGACGTGCACTGGCCCGGCGAGCAGCGGTGGTTCGACGTGCGCATCCGGGCGTTGTACGCACGGGTTTCCCTGACGTTGATCGACGTCACCCTGCAGCACCTGTCGCGAGAAGCGCTCATGGACAGCCAGTGTCGCTACCGGCTGCTGGCGGAGAACGCCGGGGATCTTGTGTTCAAAGTCAGCGGTGGGCGGCTGGAATGGATCTCGGCGTCGGTGCGGGACCTGCTCGGCTGGGATCAGACCGACGTGATCGGGCGCCGGGTGGACGAGTTCGTGCATCCCGATGACCAGGAGTGTGTCCGTTCCGCGTGCGAGCTGACGGGTGGTCCGATGATCTACGAGGCCCGCTTCCGGCATCGTGCCGGAACGTGGGTTGTGCTGTCGGTCGAGATGCGCCAGGCCGAGGACCTCGTCGGGTATGTGATCCGGGTGGGCAGTGCGCGCGCCCTGCAGGGCGCGGCCACGTGAGGCCGGGCCGTGAGTAGTCTGCTGTCGTGAAAGCCCGGCAGGCGGTCGTCCTCTGCGTAGCGTTTGTGGTGTCCGGCGGTCCTGCCATGGCACAGGATCGGGACACGTTGTACCAGGTGTCGACCCTCGGTGCGCTGCAGGTCGGCCTGTACCAGCCCGCGCTGAGCATCACCGACCTGCGCCGGCACGGTGACTTCGGCCTCGGCACGTATGAGGGTCTGGACGGCGAGATGATCGTTGACCGGGGCACCGTGTTCCAGGTTCCGTTCAGTGGCCGGGCGCGGGCCGCGCGGGGCCAGCAGAGCACTCCCTTCGCAGCGGTCACGTTCTTTGATGCCGACCAGCGCTTCAGGGTGCGCCGGTCGGTGGACCTGGCCGGTTTGGGAACAGCCGTGGATCGCCGGCTGGCATCTGCGAACTACTTCTATGCGATCCGGGTCACCGGCACGTTCGCCGCTCTGCAGACCCGCAGTGTGGCCAAGCAGACCAAGCCCTACCCCGCGTTGGCGACGGCGGTGGCCGGGCAGCGCACGTTCGACCTGCGAGATGTGCGGGGGACCCTGGTGGGTATTCGTTGCCCCGAGTATGTGGGATCGATGAATGTGCCTGGGTACCACTGGCACTTCATCACGAAGAACGGCAAGGCCGGCGGCCACGTCCTGCAGATGAGCGCCTCGGACTTGCAGGTGGTGACCGACGAAACGCGCACCTGGCACGTCGAACTGCCGAAGACCGCCGACTTCGGGGACGCCGGACTCGTGCCGGGCAGTTGAGGCGCGGGGAACCCATTCCTGCACCCGGCATCATCCCTGCGGAGTCGGCGCAATCGGGCGACTCGCTACGATGCAGGCGTGCGCAAACTCGTCCTGACCGTCATCGGCGACGATCGGGCGGGGTTGGTGGCGCGCCTGGCCGCGGTGATCGCCGACCATGACGGCAACTGGGAGCGCAGCCAGATGGCCGAGCTGGCGGGCAAGTTCGCGGGCATCGTGGTGGTGGCCGTGCCGCCGTCGCGCGCCGACGAGCTCGCGGTGGCCCTGAACGCGTTGGACGGTCTGCTCGACGTCGCAGCCTACGGCGGATCCGAGGCGGCGCCGGCAGGCGGGAGCTTCACCATCGATCTGCTCGGTAATGACCGGCCGGGTATCGTCCGGGAGGTGTCCTCGGTCCTGCTGCGTCATGGCCTGTCGATCCGGACCATGGACACGAGCACTCGGGAGGCGCCCATGGCCGGCGGGCAACTCTTCGAGGCGCACATCGTGGTGGGGGTGGGGCCGGACGGCGATCTGCGGGCTGTGCAGAAGGACCTGGAACGGCTGACGGCCGAACTGCTCGTCGACATCGACGTCTCCTAGGGGCCGGGCATGCCATGGACGATCCATGGTGACGGCCGAGCCGTGCGCCCCGGCGACATCGTCTGGCCCGGTGAACGGCTGACGTGGCCGCGCACGGTCGGCGTCGGAGTGCAGCATGTCGTCGCGATGTTCGGGGCAACGTTCCTCGTGCCCGTCATCACCGGCTTCCCGCCGACCACGACGCTGCTCTTCAGCGGTATCGGCACGCTTCTCTTCCTGACGATCACGGGCAATCGCCTGCCGAGCTACTTGGGCTCGTCCTTCGCGTTCATCGCGCCCATCACGGCTGCCAAGGTGGAGGGCGGGACGGGCAGTGCGTTGCTGGGTCTGGTGGTGACCGGGGCTTTGCTGGCCGTCGTGGGCGCGATGGTGATGTGGCGGGGCAAGGGTTGGATCGACGCGCTGATGCCGCCGGTGGTGTCCGGCACGATCGTGGCGCTGATCGGGCTCAACCTGGCACCAGCGGCGAAGAGCAACTTCGTTCAGCAGCCCCTGACGGCCACCATCACCCTTGCTGCGGTCGTGCTGGCGACGGTGCTGCTGCGCGGGCTGCTCGGCAGGTTGTCGATCTTCGTCGGTGTGGTGGTGGGGTACACCGTGGCCGCCGTTTCCGGTCAGGTGGACTTCTCGATCATCGATACCAGCGCCTGGTTCGGCGTCCCACCGTTGCAGGGCCCCTCGTTCACCGACCCAGCCGCCTGGGGCATGATCCCGGCATTCCTGCCGGTGGTCCTTGTCCTCGTCGCCGAGAACGTCGGTCATGTTCGTGGTGTGGCGCAGATGACCGACCCCCGTTTGACGGAGTTGACGGGCCGGGCGTTGTTCGCCGACGGCGCCGCCACCGTACTGGCCGGGTCGTTCGGCGGCTCCGGAACCACCACTTACGGCGAGAACATCGGCGTTATGGCGGCCACCCGCATCTATTCCACGGCCGCGTACTGGGTCGCGGGCATCGCGGCCATCTGCTTGGGGATGTCGCCGAAGATCGGGGCGGTAGTCAACACGATCCCCCCTGGCGTGATCGGCGGGGTGACGACCGCGCTGTACGGCCTGATCGCGGTCATCGGCTTCAAGATCTGGATCGACAACGACGTGGACTTCTCGCGGCCCGCCAACCAGTTCACGGCCGCGATCGCGCTGGTGATCGCGGTGGCCGACTTCACCTGGAGTTACTCCGTGATGACGTTCAACGGGATCGCGCTCGGCACGGTTGCGGCCATCGTGGTCTACCACGGGATGACTGCCCTGGGACGGTGGCGGGGCACGGATCCCGGCTGCTGAGTCTGGCCGGCGAGTGCCATCTCATGGCAGGCTCAGGTATGGCGTCCGCGGTCCTCGGCGAACTGCTCCGGTGGGAGGGCGCCGGTGGCACCTGGCGCATCCTGGCGGTGTCCGGGCTTGCCGTGGAGGTTGCGCTGTTGACCTGCAGCGGTGGGGAGGAGATGGCCCGCCTGCGCAGCGATGCAGAGGACTTCCGGACCTACGTCACCGCCGAACGTCCGGCTCAGTAGGACTCCCAGATGCTCGTCGCGATCCTTCCGAGGTCCTCGTTCGCGGCGAAGACCCCCTCGAGGTCATCGAACATCGATTGGTTGACGATGATCGCAATGGCCAGTTTCCGGCCGGATTTGGCAACGATGTAACCGCCGAGGGCCTTGGTCTCCAGGCGCAGCCGTTGGTTCAGCAGGTCCTGGTCGGCCAGGGTTCCGGTCTTGGCGAACACCTGGCCCTTGGCCGGGCTGTCGGTCTGCACGGTCGCCACGGAGCCGTCCACCCCCATGATCGGCATCGCGTCCTGCCACAGCTGGGCATCGGGGCGTCCGTTGAAGGTGACCATGAGATCAGTCACGGACGTGGCGGTCACGAAGTTGCCAGGCAGGCCCGAGCCGTCGACCAGGCTGGCGTTGCGGGGGTCCACGCCAGCTGCGGACAGCACGCGAGCCATCTCGGCGAGGCCGTCGTCACAGTCGCGACTGCCGACGGAGGCGGCGAGCAGGCACACCTGCGTCTGCGCCCCCCGGTTGTAGCTGACTTTGAGGATGTACGTGGCGTTCTCGGAAAGCGGCAGACCCTGCAGACTGGCCGCTACCGGCAGTGTCGCGACGCGCTTGCGGGCCCGCAGTTCCTGGCGGGGATTGGACGCAGTGGGCGCCGCCTCGACCGTTATGCCCGCTCGCTGCATGGCCTCGATGAAGGCGGTGCGGGCGAACCGGGGTGGATCGGTGAAGTGCTCCACCTTCAGTTGGGGATCACTGTCGGCGGCGATCGTCCCACGCAGCACTATGCGGCCGTATCGGGGGCTGGTGATCTCGATCCTGCCCTGTTCACCGGCCGCGATCGTGCGGACGCGATTGATCACCCGCCACGGTGCCACGTCCGGGCGCATCCGCACGCGGGCTGGGCCGCCGGGCTCGCCGGGTGTCGTGACGAGATCGATGAGGTTGTTGTTGATGATGATGGGGGAGACGGGCCCGTCGTTGAGTCCTAGGTCCTGCGTGCGCCACAGCCGATCGTCAACGATCACCTCCCCTGAAATGCGGTCGATCCCTGACTCCTTCACCTGCTGTGCCAGGTCATCGAGGCCGGCCAGCGGGTTGTTGTCAGCGATGGTGGCGCCGGGCAGCAGATTCGCGTCGTTGTGATCCATGTTGGTGAAGACGACGTCGCCGTCGGGACCGGTCTGGCCTCCCATCAGGATGTCACCCTGGGCCACCAGGATGAGGCTGCCGTTCAGCGTCCCGTCGTCGACGCGCCCCTGCCGCACGACCGGGGTCGTGATCCGCGAGTCCGGCCCGAACTTCAGCCAGGCGCTGCCGACGCTGTAGGTCTTGGTCACCGACGCCGGTTCCAGCAGCGCTGTCGAGTTCTCATCGACGAGCACCTCTGCGGACTCGGCGTCCTGCACGCGAACCGCCCAGGTGGCACCGGCGTAGGGTGGCGCGTTCATGATGTCGACGGCGGTCTGGTTCAACCCGGATACGTCCGACGCCGGCTGCGACGAGCCGCAGCCGGCGATGAGCAGGGTCGCTGCTGACAGGCCCAGCAAGGCTGCGCGCATGGTCTCCTCCGTGGGCCGTCCCCGTCCGCGCAGCCTAGCGCTCGGCAGCGATCAGTGCCTAATGGCAGAACTGACATTCAGGCAAGTAGGCACTACGCTCGGTCGGACAGATCATCGATCAGAGTGGGAGTCGCCATGGAGACCACTGCCCTACCCATCGCCCTCGGCCTGATCATGTTCGGCCTGGGGCTGAGTCTGACGACGAACGACTTCGCGCGGGTTGCACGCCACCCAAAAGCGGTGGCGATCGCATTGACCTGCCAGGTGCTTGTCCTGCCCCTGATCTGCTTCGGATTGATCGAGTTGTTCAACCTGCCGCCCATCCTTGCGGTCGGCATGATGCTGCTGGCGGCGTCGCCGGGCGGGACGACGGCCAATCTGTACAGTCACCTGTTCCGCGGTGACGTGGCCCTGAACATCAGCCTCACTGCCATCAACTCCGTGCTCTCGGTGTTCACGCTGCCGATCGTGGTGAACCTCGCGATCAACTACTTCGCCGCCGAGGGTGACCGGGTGGGTCTGCAGTTCCAGAAGACGTTGGAGGTCTTCGCCATCGTTCTCGTGCCGGTGTTCCTCGGGATGCTCGTGCGCCGCTGGCGTCCGGGATTCGCCCTGCGGATGGACAAGCCGGTGCGGATCGGATCCGCGGTGATCCTGGCCGTCGTGATCGTAGGGGCGGTGCTCAACAACCTGGAACTGCTGCGCGACAACTTCGCGTCGTTGGCGGGTATCACGTCGCTGTTCTGCATCCTGAGCCTGACGATCGGCTACGTCGTGCCGCGTCTATTCATGGTGACCGAGGGGGAGTCGATTGCCACAGCGTTCGAGGTGGGCATCCACAACGCCACGCTGGCCATCGTGGTCGCCCAGTCGGTGCTGCTGAGCACCGAGATGTCGCTGCCTGCCGCGATCTACGGCGTACTGATGTTCTTCATCGCGGCCGCGTTCGGTTTCGTGATCAAGCGGCGGGCGCCCGCCGCGGAGGCGGTTCCGGTCGCAGGGTGACGGACCACTTCGAGGGTTGGACGCTTCGGTACGGCGATCGATCGGCAAAACTCCGCACGCGGGCCGATTCGGTGCGGAGTTTTGCTGAAAATGATGCGGACAAAACATCCTATACCGGGCACGGAGTCAGCATTTCGCCGCAAGATCTGGATTTCTGGCCGGGAGCGTGCGGAGTTTTGCTGACATCGCCCGCGGATACCAGTCGGACGGCGTCCCTGATGATTGGCCACGGCACAGGTGGGGGCCGCCACCCGATGGTCACACTTGTCCTGAACTGCCTGACTGGCCCAGCCGCGCATTCAGGTAGTCGATCAACCGGTCGCTAGCGCTGTCGCTGCCCTGTTCATCCACCGGGATGTTCACCATGTCCTGTCCCCACGAGTTGATGGTGTCGCGCAGTTGTCGCAGGGCCTTCTCCCCGGTACGCGCGATCAGGCGGCGTTCGGCCCACTCCTGCTCACGCCGGCGCAGGGCGGACTCGATGCGATCGCGCTGATCAGCGGTGGCGGGCAGGTCGTAGGTCTTCTCCAACGCCTCGCGCAGGTCCGCACGGTAGTCATGGCCTTCTCGACGGAACTCCCCGGGCTTGGTGTCCATGCCGTTGACCAGGTCGACGAGGGCGATCACGAAACTGATGACGGGACGGAAAATCGTCTCCCGGGGTACCAGTGGCGGCCGGGTCGACGGCGTGCCCATCCACCATGGCCGGCGCACCACCATGTCGTAGGAGAACTTGTTGATGGGATCGTCGTCGTGGTTGAGCATGACATGGCGGCGCTCACCCTGGGTGAGTTCGGCGGACGACGCGACGTTGAGCAACCTGCCGTCGTGGGTCATCGTCTGCGGATCGGCCAGCCACTCCCCCCACAGCTCGGAGCGGAACGGCACGCCCAGGTACAGGCCGGAATCCAGGCCCACGGCATCGAACAGCGGGACCCCGTCCGGCCACCCGACGTCGGCGGCACACTGGGCGCCCAGGCTCTCTCCGAAGTTGACCAGCCGGGGCCGCACGGGTGGCAGCAGCTCGTCCAGCCGGCGATCGATAGCCTCAATGACGGCACACTGCAGCGCCGACCCCTCGCGGGTCTTGTTCAATGCCAGGGCGCTGGGGACGTAGGCGTACTGAGGTACCACCACTGCGCAGTCCCCGCGGGTGAGGTACTCCAACGCCTCAGCCATCACGTAATTGACGTAGCCGACGCCGGTCGGTGAGGCGATGCAGATCACGGCCCGGTTGATGCCGCCCGTCGCGATCAGCTCCCGCACGGTCAACTCCGCGCGCTCCTCGATGGTGCCTTCACGGGGGATGACGATCCGGACCGGCTCTTCGGCATTGCCGCCCATCACCGCTTCGATCTCGGCCGGGCTGAGGCGCATCAGCACAAACCTCCGGCCCTCCTTGCCGATCTCATCGAAGGCAACCTCGCTGGTGGGCCCACTGGACACGTACGGACAGGTTGGGGGATCGCTGTAGCCCGGCTCGATGACCTCCTGCTTCGCCTGGGTCATGCGCCGCACGTACCGCAGGCCACCCACACCGGCGGCCGCGAAACCGGTGAACATGACACCGTGGCCCAGGAAATCGCTGAACTCGCCGAGATCCCGGCGGGCCATCGCGTTGATCCCTTTAGTGACCCCGCGCGCCCCCGCCTGCTCGGTGATCGCCAGTGTGGTGAGCCCTGCAGCGGACCCGGCGACGGTGGCCGCGGCCACGGCTGCGGTACGGGCCCGGATGCTCAGCGCGGTCCCCTCCTTCGCCTTCTTCACTGCGACCAGTAAGTGGTCGTCGGCACCGTAGCGCCGCGCCCTGCGCATCCGGCGGGCCAGGGTGCCGCCAGCCATGATCATGCCCATGGCGAGGTCCAACGCCAAGGTGGTGGCCGGCGTGCGCCGGCGGTGGAACATCTCGTGGGCGATGATGTCGCTGACCGTGACCAGCCCGCCGGCCAGCCCGGACACCGAGAGCAGTTTCATCTCCGACCAGGCGATTCCTGCGAGCAGGTTCTCACCACTGCTGGGCAGTAACGCCTGCTCGGCGACCTTGCCGCCGGCAGCGGTGACGCCGGCGGCAACCAGCCGTGCCCGCACCCCCGGGCGATGGCCGGGGGTGCCCGCGGCCACACTCGAGACGGTCGCCCACGTGGTGGTGCCTAGGGCGTAGTAGGCGGTCGCGCTGACACCGGTGATGCCTGCCTGCTGGACGGCTGTGCGTGGCCGCAGCCCCCGGCCGTAACTGGCACCGGCGGCCCAGGCAGCGGTGATGACTCCGGTGCGCACCGCCTGGTCCGTGGTGAAGTGGCGCAGGGTGCCGCGCAGCAGATCCTTCAAAGGCATGACGTCATTGTGGCCGGTTTGGCGCGTGGTGTCCGACTGCGGGCATCAGGGGTCGGGCAGCGGGGTCCTAGACCTGCATTCCGCTGACCTTCATGGTCGGGCTGACCGTGTTCCCGGAGATGACCGGGTTCACCAGGGGGGCCTTGGCATTCTTGCTGCCGGCCCAGACGCCGTAGGCCATCAGTGCCGGGGACCGCGTGTCCCGCACGGCGTTGCCCGTGATGATGGTGTCGGTACCAGCGGTGATGGCGATCCCAGCGGCTTGGACGGTTCCACAGCCAGTTCCCCAGGAGGTGCCGCCCTTGCCGAAGGCGTTGGTGACGGAGTTGTCGGTGATGCGATCGGAGGTGCTAGCCAGGCCCGGTGCACAGTGGATGATGACGATGCCGCTGCGGCCGCTGCCGTTGATGACGTTGTTGGAGACCTCGTTGCCGCCACCAGGCACCGACCCGCGGGCGTCGGTGTCGTACACGATCCCGATCCCTTGGGAGACGGCGCTTGTGATTGTATTGCCGGTGATCCGGATGTTGGCCGGCATCGTGTTCGCGTCCGTGCCCGAGTACGACTTGTCGGACTTCGCGGTGATGCTGCCGTTGGTCAGGGTGTTGCCACTCACGAGCGCGCCCTGCACGGCCTCCAGGTAGATGTTGCGCTCCAGGCCGGGGGCAGCAGCCAAGACGTTGTCCGTCACGGTGAGGTCCCGGCTGCGCAGGAGGTCGATCGCGTTGCCGCGGGTACTCGCGTCGAAGGTGTTGCCGGTGATCGTCACATTGGCTGAACGACCCCCGCCGATGTTGTCCTCATTGCCCGAGGTGCCTGCGAGGGCGTCGAACTGGCTCTTTCGCACGGTCACGCCGCTGACCTGATGGATCCAGACTTTGAAGTAGTTGAGGTTGGTGAGACGGACGTTGCTGACAGTCCAGCCGTTGCCCAGTTTGATCCCGCCGCCGCTGTTGGTCGGCGGGGCGGTATTGCTGCTGCGATTGCCGTCCACAGTCAGGTTGCTGATCGTGACGTTGTCGCCGGCGGGCATCAGCACAAACCCGTAGGAGAAGGCACTCCACGCACCGGCGGCCAGCTGCAATGTGGTCTGGGCGGTCCCGACTCCGGCCAGGGTGACGTTGGCCGGAACCTTGAGGGGTTTGGTGATGGAGAAGACGCCGGCCCCGAGTTGCACGGTCGAACCGGGAGCAGCAGCGGTGAGGATCTTCTGCAGATCGGCGGTGCTGGTGGTGCTGGGGACGGTGTCATCGGCCGCGGCTGGGGTGAGGCCTGCGCCCAGTAGTCCGATCGTGATCGATGCCCCCAGGGTCGCCATCCACCGCATCGCAACCGCCTCCTCGAGAATTTGTGCTCCAAACAGGTGATCGGGTCTTGCGTGCACGACCTTTAGCCCCGATCAACGAAGTAGCCGAAGCCGTGCCACTAGGTTGATCCGTGTGGCGCGTGACAGGGCTGTGCTCGCAGTCGCCGGAGTGGTCGGTGCGGCCCTGCTCTTCAGTACCTCAGGCACGACTCAGGCGCTGCTCGCCCCTGAGGCCTGGCCGCCCAGCGTTGCGGCGGTCCGGCTGCTGGTGGGTGCGATGGGCATGGTCGCGTACGTCGCCTGGCGCGGGCTGGGACCGCAGTCATGGGTGCTGCTGCGGCGGCCGCTGGTCTGGCTGATGGCGGTCGGGGTGGCCGGGTACCAGGCATTCTTCTTCGTGGGGGTGCACGTGGCGGGGGTGGCGACCGGCACGCTGGTGGCGCTGGGTTCGGCCCCCTTCCTCGCGGGCCTGCTGGGCTGGGTGGTGGGCGAAGGTGCCCCGGGCTGGGTCTGGGCGGGGGCGACAGCCATCGGAATCGCCGGGCTGGTGCTGCTCACCGGCTCCAGTGACGCCGCCTTGGTGGGCGTACTCGCGGCGCTGGCCGCTGCCGCGTCCTATGCCATTTACACAGTGTTCGGGGCGCGCCTGGCCCGCACCGGGCATGACCCGAGTGCCGTGTTGGCGGCCGCTTTCACCCTTGGTGCGGTGATGCTCCTGCCCTTCCTCACGGCTGCCGGGTGGGTATTCAGCGGGCCCGGACTGGTGCTGGCGGGCTGGCTGGGGTTGGGAGCCACGACCCTTGCGTACCTGTTGTTCGGCCTCGGCCTGCCAGTGCTTCAGCCCGGCCACATCGCCACCTTGACCCTCGTGGAACCGGTCGGCGCGACGGTATGGGGGGTCGTTCTGCTGGGGGAACGGCTCAGCGCTACAGCATGGGCCGGGTGCGCCCTGATCCTGGCCGCCGTGGCGGTGGTGGGGGTGCGGGAACGATGAGGTGGGCGCTCGCGGTGCTGCTGACGGCAGGTTGTGCTTCGGTGGTCTCCGAGCCTGCGCCCGTGCCGCCCACGCCGAGCGCCGCGGTGCCGGCCCCGCAGGCCCCGGTAGGTGCCGATGCCCGGATCGCCCGCATCCCGGACCGGCAGTGGCAAGCGATGGTTCGCGCGGGCGTGGTGCGGCCGGGCTGTCCTCTGGCGCGCGCCGACCTGCGGCGGGTGGACGTCAACTTCCACACGTTCGACGGCGGGGTCAAACGTGGTGTGCTGGTGGTGAACCGGGATGTGTCCCGCGACGTCGCGGCGATCTTCACCGACATCTTCCGGGCGGGTTTCCCCATGAGGTCGATCCGCCCGATCGAGGAGTTCGGCGGTGACGACAACGCCAGCATGGCCGCCAACAACACCTCGGCGTACAACTGCCGCAACGCGGCACAGGCCAACAGCGGGGCGCTGGAGTCACCCCATGCCAACGGCCGGGCCGTGGATATCAACCCGGTCCAGAATCCCTGGCTGGACCCCCGGTGTGACTGCTTCCAGCCCTCCGCCAAGTACGCGGTGCGGACGCCCGGGAAGGGAAAGATCCTCGCGGGCGGGCCAGTGTGGCGGGCGTTCACCCGGCGAGGGTGGATCTGGCAGGATCTGGCCACGCCGGACTACCAGCACTTCGACACCGGGTATCCCTCCCGCCCCTGGTGACGCTCAGGGCACCAGCACGATCTTGCCGCGGACGTGCCCCTGCTCAAGTCGCCGGTAGGCAGTGGCCGCTGCATCGAAGGGGTACGTCTGCGCCACATCCACCCGCAGGTCGCCCTGATCGATCAGCTGTGCCAGCGTCTCCAGGCCGCTCGGGGACGGCCTGACGAACACGTACACCCCGCCGAGCGCGTGCACGCCCACGGCGTCGGCGATCGATCCGTACCGGCGGCCCGGCACCTGCTCCAAGGCACCCCCACCAATGAGATCGGCCACGACATCCACCCCTTCGGGAACTGCTTGCGCCACGGCGGACGCCAGCTCCGGGCCGTAGGCAAGAGGTTGCGCTCCCAGGGCCCGCAGATGTTCGTGGTTGCTCACCGACGCCGTGCCGATCACCCGGGCGCCCAGCGACACCGCGATCTGCACCGCGAACTGTCCCACCCCGCCCGACGCGTTGTGGATCAGCACCGTTTCGCCGGCAGTGACCTGCAGCGCGGTGAGCAATTGGTAGGCAGTCAGGCCGGCGAGCGGCACCGCCGCAGCCGTCGACAGGGCCACCGATTCGGGTGCCCGGGCCACCACTCGCGCCGGGAGCCGGACCATGTCTGCGGCTGTGCCGTGCCCGATCACGTCGAGCCGGCCATAGCCGAACACCCGATCGCCGCGCGCCACCTCCGTCACTGCTGGACCGACCGCCGTCACCTCGCCGGCCACATCCCAGGCCGGCACGATCGGGAAGTGATGATCGAAGGCTCCGGTCAGATAGCCCCGCATGACCTTCCAATCCACCGGGTTGATGCCTGCCCCGGCCACTTCGATCTCCACGCAGTCGGGTCCCAGGGGCAGCGGTTCTACCTCGCCGACCTGCAAGACATCGGGGCCGCCGTGCTGGGTGTAGAAGACGCTGCGAGTCACGGGCTCAGCCGATCAGCCGACGCGGCAGTTGTCAATGGTTCGCCCCGCGGACGTCACACCTGTCCGAAAGCGTAGGTTAAGGGCGTGTTTTCCTCGTTCATGGTGAACGTGCCGCCGCCAGTGCGCCTGTTCCTCGCTGTTGTCATCACCGTAGGCATCACCCTGTCCCTGGTCCGGATCCTGCACGGCCGGCTGGTGCTACTCAATGACAAGGACCGGCAGGACAAGGACGCGCGCAAGCAGCGTGAGGAAGCAGGGGAGACCGACCTGCCGGTGCTGCCGCCGGAGACCTACAACCTGTCGAACCGGGTACTGGGGCTCGTGAGCACCGGGTTCGTGTTCTTGCTGGCGTTCACTTTGGGCAACTTCTGGGGAAACACGGCCGACGGCAGGTCCGCCACGGAGGCGGAGGCCGCCGACCTGACCCGCGCGCTGGTGCTGGCCAATGCAGCGGATGGAGGGGAGCCGATCGTCGCCGCCCTGGAGGTCTACAGGGCGTCGGTGATAGGTGAGCAGTGGCCGTTGATGCAGAAGGCCGACGTCTCTGCGGCGTCGCGGATACAGGCTCAAGTCGGTCAGCAGCTGAGCTCCGCCCTGCTGCGTATGGAGCCGGAGTTGTCCAGGACGCCGGAGTGGCCGCAACTCGCGTCCGCCATCAACGACATGCTGACTCAATCGCGTGACCGGATCGATGCGGTCCCCAACCCGGCCGCTCCTGGAGTGCTGGCTCTGATCTTCGCGCTGGGGGTGACGAACCTGGCCCTGGCCGCGACCTTCCAGCCCGCCCGGCTGGGACCCAATCTCTTCTTGATGGGCGTGATGGCCACGATCACGGCGGTGATGCTGTTCGTGGTCGTCGAGGCGAGTAACCCGTTCGTGGGCGCGGTGGCGGTCACCCCGAACGGGTTCTGAGGGCTCGCATCTGCAGACAGGATGCCTGGGTCCACTGCTCACGACGTCCACATCTGGTTGGCGGGACGGCCAACACAGGAAATCTCAACCTACGACACACCCTTCGGTGTCCGACTAGCCGCATTTTGCACCGCGTGGCATATCCACGTTTGGTTGATCATGGTGGGTCGCCAACCAGATGTGGACGATTGTTCGCTGGCGCCTTGTGAGCGGCGCCGGGGTAGTGAGCGTTGGGGTGGCGGGAGCCGTCGGTCGGCCTGGGGGCCGACCTCCTCACAAATCCTGGCCAAAGCCCGACGCATGAAGAGAGGGACTCCCGAAAGCAGGGAGTCCCTCTCTTCATGCGTCGGGGTGGCGGGATTTGAACCCACGACCTCTTCGTCCCGAACGAAGCGCGCTACCAAGCTGCGCCACACCCCGCACTCCTGAGCAATGATACGCAGCGACTACGTCCCGCGCGGCAGCAGGTGCAGGATCGTGGCCTCCGGCGGGCAGGCCAGCCGAACCGGTGTGAACGGGTTGGTGCCCAGGCCAGCGCTGACGTGCAACGCCGCCTGACCATGCGAGGACAGGCCCTTCGCCTGCGAACGGTCTAGGTCGCAGTTGGTCACCAGGGCGCCCACCCCCGGCACACAGACCTGGCCACCATGGGTGTGCCCAGCGACGATCAGGTCGGCGCCGTCGTCGGACATCGGGTCCAGCACCCGTCGGTACGGGGCGTGCGTCACGGCCAGCGACAGTGCGGCGTCGGCGTCAAAGGCGCCGGCGACCTCGTCGTACCGGTCGAAGCGGATGTGCGGGTCGTTCACCCCGCGCATGTCGAACCGATTTCCCCGCACCACCGTCTGCGCCTGGGCGTTGTTCAGGTCTGTCCAGCCCGCGTTGCGCAACTCCGCCGTCAGGTCGTCGGTCGGCAGCCGCGCCGTACTCATGCGCAGGTCTCGCTTGGTGCGGAAGTACTTGAGCGGGTTGATGACCTTCGGGCTGTAGTAGTCGTTGGAACCGAAGACGAACACGCCCGGTGTTCCCTGCAGGGGCGCCAGGGCCTTGGCCACGAACGGGACGGAGTCCTGGTGGGCCAGCAGGTCCCCGGTGAGGATCACGAAGTCAGGTTCCTGCGCGGCCAAGCTGCGCACCCACGCCATCTTGTCGGCCTGTTTCGGCGTCATGTGCAGGTCGGACAGTTGCAACACCCGCACTGGCCGGGAACCCGCACGCAAGACCCGAACCTCAACCTGGCGCAGACGGAACTGGTGCGCCTCCCAAAGGGAGTACGCGAGGACAGCGGCCCCGACTCCGACGCCAGCGGCGCCCGTCTTCACTGCTGTGTGCATCCATCCATGGTCGCACGCCCGGAAAGTGAGGGGTCATGACTGCAAGTCCCATGGGAAGATGATCGGCATGGCATTGAAGGAGACCCTGCAGTCGGACCTGCAGGCAGCGATCAAGTCCCGTGACGAGCTCACGGCGGCGACTCTGCGGATGTCGCTGACCGCGATCACCAACGCGGAGGTGGCCGGCAAGCAGGCCACGCAACTCACCGACGATGAGGTGCTGCTGGTGCTCGACAAAGAGGCCAAGAAGCGCCGGGAGTCCGCCCTGGCCTACCGCGATGCGAACCGGCCGGAACTCGCAGAGCGCGAGGACGCCGAACTGGCCGTGCTGGCCACCTACCTGCCGCAACCCCTCACCGAGGACGAGGTCAGCGCCATCATCGACACCGCCATCGCCGAGGTCGCTGAATCCGGCAAGACCGGGATGGCCGCCATGGGCCCAGTGATGCAGAAGGTCACGGCGGCGACCCGGGGCCGGGCGGACGGCAAGACCGTCTCCGGCATCGTGCGCAGCCGCTTGGCCTGAGCGCTAGGGATTCACTCGCACTGTCTGCTCGATCACCGTCTCCCACGGCGTGGGTTTGAGGCCGAACGCCGACTGCGTGGGTGTGGAGTCCATGACGAAGGGTTGCTCGAACTCATAGAGCATCTCGACGAGTTCGCCCATTGCAGGGTTCACGAGCCCCATGGTCCGCAGGATCACCGGACCGACAGTGCGGACCTTCGGCACCCGGACCTCCAGCACGTCGGCAAGGTCGGCGACCACCTGCGCCTGGGTGCGTGGGGCATTGCTGGGCACATGCCAGGCGTGGCCGTAGGCACGGTCGTCGGCGGCGACCACAGCCAGCGTGGTGGCGACGTCGCCGGTGTAGGTCCAGGTGTGCGGCATGTCCAAGCGACCCAGGAGCGTCACGGACTTGCCCACCCGCAGGTTGCCCACCACGCGGGAACCGAAAGTGACCTGCTGGCCCGTCTCGCCGATGAAATCGCTGCCGCGCACCTCTACGGCACACACGTCACCGGCGGCATGTGCCTGCAGCGCGCGGTCCCACATCTGGGCGCGCACCTGACCCTTACGGGTAGTCGCCGCCAGGGGCAGATCCGGCGTGATCGTGCCCGCGACCGGTCCGTAGCCGTAGAGATTGCTCAAGGTGACGAGGACCTTGTCGCGGGCAACCTGTAGCAGGTTCTCGGCGATCGGGGGCCAGTCCTGCGGCCAGCGGTGATAGGCGGGATTCACGCAGTTGTAGATCACGTCCGAGCCAGCTGTTGCTGCGGTGAGTGCCGCGAGATCACTGGCGTCGGCAGAAATCCCGGCAGCGCCGGGAACGTGCTGTCCCCGCCGGCTGATCTGGCGTACCTGATGGCGGTCGGCGACGAGGAGATCAGCGAGTCGACTGCCGACTTGGCCGGCACCGACGATCGAATGAATGGCCATGGAAGTTCCTTTCGAGAGCAGTGCTCACAATATAGATCATCGCTCACGAGAATTCAAGAGCACTGCTCGCATATACTGGCGTCCATGGAGGTTTCCGGAATCCGTGCCCGCAATCGACAGGCGATCCTGGCCGCGATCACCGCCGCCGCGAAACAGCAGCTGCAGCAGGTCGGTCCGGAGGAGCTGTCCTTACGCGCGATCGCGCGGGAGTTGGGGATGGCGTCCAGCGCCGTGTACCGCTACGTGACTTCTCGCGACGAGCTGCTGACGATGCTGATCATCGACGGCTACAACGACCTGGCAGACGAGGTGCAGAGCAAGGTGGCGCGGGTCCGGGAACCGGCCAAGCGCTTCCGGGCGATCGGACTCGCTTGCCGGGAGTGGGCACTTGCTGATCCCCGTACGTTCGCCCTGATCTACGGCTCACCGGTTCTCGGCTACGCCGCGCCACAGGACACCATCGTGCCCGCCACCCGGATCCCAGTGCTGCTCGTGGAGGTACTGGTGGCCAACGGCCCCGTCCCGGCGAGCCCCGACTTCACCCCCCGGGTCGCGCGCAGCCTGCGACCCCTGCTCTCCGCCGCGCAGCAATGGACTGCGCCGCACGACCTCGACGAGGCCGGTCTGGCCGTGGGTCTGCTGGCCTGGACGCACATCATCGGCGCGATCTCCTTCGAACTCTTCGGCCACCGGCACAATGTGGTCGGCTCATCGCCGGCAGACCGGCGCACCTACTTCCAGTTCGAACTCGACACGCTGGCGCGCCTGCTTGGGCTGTGAGGCCCCTGCACCAAAGGTCAGGGCGTGGGCAGCGGCGTCGGGGTCGCCGGGGGAACGTACGAACTGCCACCACGCGCCGTTCCAAGGCCGAACAGCGTCTGCAGTTCGAACGAGGTCGCCGGGGTCTCGGCAAGGGCACCGAGCATCGCATCGCGCCAGATCGGCCCCGGCAGGCTGGAGCCGAAGACCTGACCGTAGTACGAGCCGTTGATGTAGACGTTCTTCATCGGGTACTGGAACCCGCCGCGAGGGTCACCGACCCAGACCGCTGCAGCCAGTTCGGGGGTGTAGCCCGCGAACCAGACAGCTGCCGAGGTGTCGGTGGTTCCGGTCTTACCCGTGGCATCGCGGCCCAGCGTCATCGCCGCGCCGGTGCGGCCACCGATCCCGCCGTCGACCACATGGGTCAGGATGGCGGTCACCGAGTCGGCGACCTCCCGGGAAACGGCCTCGGTGCACTGTGGTTCGACCTTGGCGACCACCTTCTTGCTCTCGTCGTTCTCATCGACGATGCGGGTGATCGCGTGCGGCTTGCAGTAGACACCGTGGTTGGCCATCGTGGCATAACTCGTGGCCAGCGCCAACGGCGAGACCTCGACCGATCCGAGGGTGAAGGACTGCACCTCCGGCAGTTCCCCGCCATTGGCCAGGGTCATGCCGGTGCGCTTGGCGATATCCACTGTCCGGCACAGTCCGGCCATCTGCTCCAGGCCCACGAAGTAGGTGTTCACCGAGAAGGCCGTGCCCTGCAGCATGTTGAACTGCCCAGAGGCCGTGGAGTTGCTCACGGTGTAGGGGCCGAAGTAGTTGTCGTAGCAGCCCCAGGGGCCGGCCGCGAACGTCTTGTCGTCACTGGAGTCGAGCACCTCGTAGGGGGAGATGCCGGCCTCCATTGCGGCTGCCAGGGTGAAGATCTTGAACGTCGATCCTGCCTGCATGCCAGTGGTGCCGCCGTCCTTGAGATCCACCGCGTAGTTGTACGTGGTGTTGCCCTTGCCCTTGGTGCCCCAGTAGCGGCTCTGCGCCAGCGCCACGACTTCGCCGGTCTCCGGGGTCACCATCGCGATCGCCGCAGCCTTGCCGCTAGCGTCCGTCGGCGGAATCCGGTTCATCACGGCATTTGTCGCAGCATCCTGAGCCGTCGGATCCATAGCTGTGTGGATGACGACGCCACCACGTTTGAGGAAGTCCTCGCGGTCCTGCTTGGTCTTGCCGTAGTTGGGGTCGTTCAGGATCGTCTTGACCGCGTAGTCGCAGTAGAAGGGGTAGGCGCTGGCCGCGCAGCCATTGCTGACCTTGCGGGGATCGAGCATGTCCGTGACCGGAGTGCCGACGGCCTTCTCGTACTGCTCCGGGGTGATGAAGTCCTGCTGCTCCATCTTGGTCAGCACCTCATCGCGCCGGGTGGTCGCCGCCCCCGGGTTGATCAACGGATCGTAACCGACCGGGGACTGCACCAGGCCGGCGAGCAGGGCGGCCTCGGCCGGGCTCATCTTCTTGGCGCTGTGGCCGAAGTACCGGCGGCTGGCCGCCTCGACCCCGTACGCGCCGGAGCCGAAGTAGACGATGTTCAGGTACCTGTTGAGGATCTCGTCCTTGCTCAGTTCCCGTTCGAGCTGGACGGCATAGCGGATCTCCTGCAGTTTGCGGGCATTGGTGCGCTCACGCGCCGCTGCTACGAGGTCCGGGGTGCGGGCGGCAGTCACCAGGACGTTACGCACGTACTGCATGGTGAGCGTCGAAGCACCCTGCTGCACGGAGCCGCTGGCCGTGTTCTCGAGCTGGGCGCGGATCAACCCTTGGATGTCAACGCCGTTGTGCTCGTAGAACCGCTCATCCTCGACGGCGACGATCGCCTTCTGCATGTACGGGGAGATCTGGTCGAGCGGGACCTCGAGCCGGTTCTCCTCGAATAGGGTCGCGATCTTGTTGCCGTCGGCGTCGAGCATGGTCGTGCGCACGGGCAGCGGCGGGGTGGCTAACTCGTTGGGCAGCGAGCCGATCTGCTCGGCGGCAACCTCGGAGGCTTTGCCGATCCCGGCGACGATGGGTACGGCCATGGCGGCCAAGATGGCGCCACCAACCACGCCCACGGCGCCTACACGTGCGATGCGGGCGATACCAGCGCCGGCGGACTTCTTCGGGGGTTCTTCTGACACGGCCATTAGATGTAAGGGTAAGTGACGTTGGTTCCGCCCGCCTTCAGCAGCCTCATTCCGGCAGGCAGGGCAGCCCGGAACCGTGATCCACTTCTCGGCGTCTGACTGGGGTCGCGTAGGTCACAGAAAGGTATACCCCCGGTGTCATCGGCGATCTCCGCCATACGCCATGCTGGATACCAGGACGTGCCATGGAGACATCCGCGACACGGCGATTAGTAAGTAGAAATAGTACTAAAGACCTAGGTTATGTAGTACGAATGGCCCTCATTCGTAGTCCACGGGTTGCTTAGAGTTACCAAGAGCTTTCGCCGGGTTAACCGAGACCGGACAAGGGGATGACGATAGTGCTCAACGTAGGTGCATGGAGCGCGCAGGCAGCATGCCGGGAGACCGATCCCGACGAGATGTTTGTCCAGGGGGCAGCGCAGAACCGTGTCAAGCAGATCTGTAATGGGTGTCCAGTGAAGATGGAGTGTCTGGCTGATGCACTGGACAACCGGATCGAGTTCGGTGTGTGGGGAGGCATGACCGAACGCGAACGGCGCGCCCTGTTGCGCAAGCGTCCGCACGTGGATTCCTGGACCGACCTGCTGCACACAGCAGCGGCCCAGCAGATTCCTGAGCAGATCGGCGTGCGGCACTCGGCCTTCGCCGGCATCTGAGCCCAAGACAAAGAACTGGGGCCACCCGCACACAGCGGGTGGCCCCAGTTCTCTTGTCTGGATCAGGCGTTCTTGGTGGCCGAGACGTCCAGCTGGATCTTGATCTTGTCGCTGACGAGCACGCCGCCGGCATCCAGCGGCACGTTCCAGGTCAGACCGAAGTCCTTGCGGCTGATCTCCGCCTCACCCTCGAAGCCGGCGCGGGTGTTCCCGAACGGGTCGGTGACGATGCCGTCGAGCTCCACCTCGACCTCGACCGAGCGGGTGACGCCCTTGATGGTCAGGTCGCCGACCAGCACGAACTCGTCGTCGTCACTCTGCTTGACCGAGGTGCTCGCGAAGGTCATGGCCGGGTTGTTCTCAACATCGAAGAAGTCGGGGCTGCGCAGGTGGGCGTCGCGGTCGGCGTTGCCGGTGTCCACGCTGGCCAGCTGGGCGGTGAGGCTGATGCTCGAGGCGGCGGGGTTGGCGCCATCCAGGGTCAGCGAGCCTTCGAAGTCGGTGAACGAGCCACGGACCTTGGTCACCATCGCGTGCCGGGCGACGAAGCCCAGGCGGGTGTGGGTCGGATCGATGGTCCAGGTGCCGGTGTACTGGGTGAGGTCGGCCATTGCTGTCTCCTAAGTGATTGAAAGTTCAACATTATTATTAGCCGAGCCTTCGGAGCATGTCAACAGGAACCGTGCGGAAGATCGAAAATGGCGCTTTGGGCTATGGTGTTCCGGGCGTGGCCATCAGTTGGCCGACCAGATCCAGGCCAGCGAGGTCGTGGACGTCATCGGCAAGGGCGATGACCTCGGTGATCGGCACCCGGGGGTGGGCGCCGGTGAAGGAACGGGTCAGTTGCGACTGGCGCTCGGCAGCCTCCATGCGGTCGGCATGCAAGCGCAGTAGTTCAGCGACCAGGATGTCGTCGTCGCCGAGCCGCTCGGCACCGGCCCGGGCTGTCGACGCCGTCAACTGGGGCAGTCGCACCTCCTGCACCCGGTTGAGCACCAGGCCCGCCAGGGGCATCCGCTCGGCCTCCAGACGCTGCACGAAGTAGCTGGCCTCGCGCAGGGCGTCCGACTCCGGAGCCGCCACCACCAGGAACCGGGTGTCGGGTGCCTGGAGCTGGGCGTAGGTCTGTTCGGCCCGTTCCCGGAATCCCCCGAACAGCGCATCGAAACTGGTCACGAAGAGCTGCACGTCCCGCAGGACCTGCGCTCCGAGGATCTTGCTCATCGCGCCGGTGAACAGGCTCAACGACGCGCTGAGCACCCGGGCGCTCATCCGGCCGGCACCGCGGGCCGGGGCCGCCAGCACCCGGATGAGCCGGCCGTCGAGGAATGAGCCGAGGCGTTTTGGGGCATCCAGGAAGTCCAGCGCCGATCGGGAGGGTGGGGTGTCAACGATGATCAGATCCCATACCCCGAGCTGGCGCAATTGACCGAGTTTCTCCATGGCCATGTATTCCTGCGTGCCGGCGAAGGAACTCGAGAGCGCTTGGTAGAAGGGGTTCTCCAGGATCGCTGCGGCGCGCTCCGGTTCGGCGTGGGCCTCGACGATCTCGTCGAAGGTCCGCTTCATGTCCAGCATCATGGCGCTCAGCGAACCGCCCTCGATGCCTGGTACCGGGCGTGGGGTGTTGTCCAGTTCGGTCAGACCCATACTCTGGGCCAGCCGGCGCGCCGGGTCGATCGTGAGCACGCAGACGGTGCGTCCGCGCTCGGCTGCCCGCAACGCCAGAGCTGCTGCGGTGGTCGTCTTGCCCACTCCGCCGGAACCGCAGCACACGATCACGCCCACCGCACGATCATCGAGCAACGCGTCGACATCCAAGTGAGCGCTCATGCCGGCAGTCCTTGGGCATGCAGGTCCGCGGCCAGGGCATACAGGGCGCCGAGGTTGACGCCACCGGCCAGCAGGGGGAGTTCAAGAATGGGCAACCCCGAGTCAACGAGGCGTTGCCGTTCAGTGTTCTGCAACTCGACCCGGGTGGCATGGTCGGCCGCCTCGTCCTCGAGGGCCTTGACCACCGCTGGGGCCGGGTCGATCCCGGCTCGTCGCAGGCCGGCCACGAGCACGTCGTCGGGCAGGGACCGGGCCGCGGCCAACGCCAGGTCAGCCGTGCGCAGCTCCGATTGGCGGGACTGGTTGATGATCACCGAGCCGAGCGGCAGACCGGCCGCTCGCAGTTCCGCGATGCCGTCCAGGGTCTCCTGCACCGGCATCTCCTCCAGCAGCGTCACCAAGTGCACAGCCGTGCGGGCCGATCGGATCACACCCATGACGGAGTCGGCCTGGGACCGGATCGGGCCGACCTTGGCCAGCCCGGCGATCTCGGTGTTCACGTTGAGGAAGCGAGTGATCCGGCCCGTGGGTGGTGCGTCCATCACGACCGCGTCGTACTCCGGGCGTCCGGTCTTCTCCCCGCGCTTGACGGCCTCGCTGGCCTTGCCCGTGAGCAGCACGTCGCGCAGGCCGGGAGCGATGGTCGTGGCGAAGTCGATGGCGCCCAGTTTGCGCAGTGCGTAGCCGCCCCGCTTCAGGCCGTAGAACATCTCCAGGTACTCCAGCAGAGCGGCCTCTGGATCGATCGGCAGGGCATACAGGATGCCGCCATCTTCGGCGACGGCGATCTTCGTCTCCCGGTAGGGCAGCGGCGCGGTGTCGAAGAGCTGGGCGATGCCCTGCCGGTTCTCGACCTCCAGCAGCAGGACACGTTTGCCGCCGCGGGCCAGGGCCAGCGCAAGGGCGGCCGCCACCGTCGTCTTGCCGGTGCCACCCTTGCCCGATACCACGTGGAGGCGTACACGCGACCAGTTCTGGGCACGATTGCTCACAAATTCCAGCCTAGGGGTGTTCATATGTGGAACGTGTGCCCGGATGTCGAACGCTGATCCCTGCCAGGTGAGGTGTCAGCGGCAGCCACGACAGGGCTGGATGCGCCGCAGGTCCGGGTGTCCTAGGGTCATGGCATGACTACCTGGGAGTACCTCACCGCGCCGCTGCTGATCCACAACACCAAGGCGATCCTGGACAACTTCGGGGCCGACGGCTGGGAGCTCGTTCAGGTCGTCCCCGGCCCCACGCCGGAGAACCTGGTGGCCTATTTCAAGCGGCCCCGGGCATGAGTGCCGGCCAGCGCCTGCACGACCTCGGCCTGGTCCTGCCCGAGGTGCCGGCGCCGGTCGCCGCGTACGTCCCGGCGGTGCGATCGGGCGCGATGATCTACACGTCCGGGCAACTGCCGTTCGTGGCGGGGGAGTTGCTGCACACTGGGCTCGTGGGTGCGCAGGTGAGCATTTCCGAGGCGGTTGCCTGCGCCCGGCAGTGTGCTCTGAACGCCCTGGCGGCCCTCGCCTCCCAAGCCGGGTCGCTGGACGGGATCAGGATCATCAAGATGGTGGGCTTCGTCGCCAGCGCCGACGGCTTCACCGCGCAGCCGCAGGTGATCAACGGAGCGTCGGAACTGATCGGAGCGGTGCTCGGGGACAACGGAATCCACGCTCGCTCCGCTGTCGGGGTCGCGCAGCTGCCGCTCGGCGCTCCGGTCGAGGTCGAGGTCATCGCCGAGGTGCTGTGATGCGGATGCCTGCGCAGTTGGTCGAGCGGGCCCGGGCGATCGTGTACGGCGGGGATTGGACCCCGCCGTCGGCCCGTCCGGCGTCGACGCTGGTCCTGCTGCGTGACGCGGATGGCTTGCAGGTCGCCCTGCTCCAGCGGGCCACGACGTTGGCCTTTGCAAGAGACATGTATGTGTTCCCCGGCGGTGCTCTTGACGCTGCCGACGCCGACCTCGGGGACCCCTGGCTGGTGGCCGCTATCCGGGAGACATTCGAGGAGTGCGGGGTGCTGCTCACCCGTCCCGCTCCGCCCGCAGAGGTGGCGGATCTGCGCGACCGTGACTTCGCGCAGGTGCTGGCCATGTGGGCCGCGGTCCCCGATGTGCAGGCCCTGCACCCCTTCGCCCATTGGGTGACCCCGGAGGTGGAGACCCGCCGGTACGACACCCGGTTCTATGCCGCCGCCCTGCCGGCCGGACAGGACCTCGCCAGCTTCACCACTGAGCATCAGAACGTGGGCTGGTACACCCCGGCCGGCGCCCAGGATCTGCCCATGCTGCCCCCGACGGCTGCGGTGCTGGCCGAACTGGCCCAGTTCGACACGGTGGCCGACGTGCTGGCCGTGCGCCGCGATCCGGTGCCGATCATGCCGCACCCCGTGGCGCGCGACGGCGACGTGGCTTGGATCCTGGTTGACGCCAGGACGGGGCGCCGGTTGTGAGTGGATTTGTGGCAATGCCCGGGACGATGGGGCCCTGGGCGGGCGGTGCGTTCGACGGGGCGGTCTGTGTGCTGGCCGGCAATCCCGGTCCCATGACCTTGGATGGCACGAACACGTGGCTGCTGGACGTGGATGCGGAGTCGGTGATCCTGGTGGATCCCGGACCCGATGACCCCGCACATCTGCAGGCGGTGCGCGCGGCCCTGGGTGACCGATGGGTCCGCGACATCGTGCTGACCCACGGCCACCTCGACCACAGTGCCGGCGCCAACCTGTTCGCCGAGGCCCTCCGGGCCGGGGTGCGCGCGCTGGACCCTCAGCCCGGCCACGACCGGCTGGCACCCGGTGAAGTCCTGGTCTACCCGCAGGCGCAGGTGCATGTGGTCAGCACCCCGGGGCACACCCATGACTCCGTGAGCCTGTACCTGCCGGTTGCGGGTGCGTTGCTCACCGGGGACACGATCCTGGGCCGCGGCACCACTGTGGTCGCCCATCCGGATGGCCGCTTGGCCGACTACTTGGAATCGTTGCAGCGGCTGCGGGATCTGGTGGCGCAGCGCCACGTCACAGCCGTCTGGCCCGGCCATGGGCCGGCGCTGCCCGACGCGGTAGCGGTGATCGACGCCTACCTCGAGCATCGGCAGCAACGCCTGGCCGAGGTTGCCGCGGCGGCCGCCGACCTGCCCCCCGGCCCCGCACTGGCCCGCGCTGTCGTCGAGCGGGTGTACGCCGACGTGCCGCAGGTGTTGTGGCCGGCGGCGGAACTGAGTGTGCGCGCCCAACTGCAGTACCTGGGGCATCTCTGACGAACGTCAGGTCGCGGGTTCGTCCACCCGCCGCCAGTACCAGATCGTGCAGGCAGCGCCTAGCGCCAGCGTGAGCCAGGTGAAGGTATTAGCGAACAGCAGGTTGTCGGTCTGCGGCTCGATCAGGCGTTGCGCGGTCTCGGAGGGTCGCACCACGCCATAGATCAGCGCCACCCCCAGCACCGCCGCGAGTCCCTGCAGCAGGGGGACCGGCCGATCAGGCAGCGCCGCCACCAGCAGCAACGGCAGGATCAGGATCCAGTGCGCCGTCCAGCTGATCGGTGACACCAGCAGGATGGCCGCCAGAACCAGCGCGTCGGTCAGGTGCGGGTACGTGCCGAAGAGGTGGTGAGCCATGACGAGCACGGCGATGGCTACGAGCCCGCCCACCGCCAGCCACCCCAGCCGGGCGATGTCCGGATCGGAGATCGCCCGCTGCAACATTCCGTTCAGCGACTGGTTGCTGATGTAGGAGACACCGACCCGGTCGGATTCCAGGAACGTGCCCGTCCAGTAGATCCAGGAGGCCTGCGGGAACACCAGCCACGCGATGATGCTGCAGACGATGAAGGTGCCGATCGTCCACAGCGCTGATCGGACGCGGCGGGTGACCAGGTAGTAGACAGCGATGAGCAAGGGGGTGAGTTTGACGGCCGCGGCGATCCCGGTGAGTACTCCCTGCGGCAGGCGGCCCGTGCGGTACGAAAGGTCCAGCACGAGGAACACAGCGAGCAGGATGTTGATCTGCCCGAAGTTGATGTTCGACTCCGTGGGTTCCATCATCAGGGTGAACGCGATGGTGATCGCATAGACCGGCAGGGTGTGGAAACGGTCGGCCGCGAAGTTCCACACACAGACCACCGCGAACACGATCACCGCCGCCAGGGTGATCGCGGTCCAGACGACCTGGGCGCTGACATCGGAGAGTACCGAGATGGGCGTCAGGAACAGGATCGCGAACGGCGGGTACAGCCACGGCAGCCCGACGCCGGTGTACACCTGCCCGTACAGATCGCCACCGTCCCAGGCGACGGCGGCCGCCTCTCGGTACACGTCGAGGTCGAGCAGATAGGCCGTGGAGGCCTTGGTCAGGTAGTGCCAGCACAGGGCGACGGCGACCCCGACGGCCACCCACCCGATCGCACGTCGGACCTCAGCGGGCACGTTTCTGCAGGCGATCGACGTCGATGAGGACGACCGAGCGCGACTCCAGCCGGATCCAGCCCCGGCTCGCGAAGTCGGCCAGGGCCTTGTTCACCGTCTCGCGGGAGGCGCCCACCAGCTGGGCCAACTCCTCCTGGGTCATGTCGTGGGTCACGTGCAGGCCATCGGGCATCTGCCGGCCGAACTTGTCCCCGAGCTCGAGCAGGATCTTGGCGATGCGGCCCGGCACGTCGGAGAAGACGAGGTCGGCCATGGCTTCGTTCGTGCGGCGCAGCCGCTGTGCCAGCGCCTGCAGCAGCGCCTCAGCGACCTCGGGACGTCCCGTGAGCCAGGGGCGCAGGGCGGAGTGGCCCACGGCGATGAGGGTGGCATCGGTCAGAGCAGTCGCCGTCGCGGTCCGCGGGCCGGGGTCGAACAGGCTCAGTTCGCCGAGCAGTTCCCCGGGCCCCAGGATGGCCAGCAGGCTCTCCCGGCCATCGGAGGCGGTGTGCCCGAGTTTCACCTTGCCCTCGGTGATGACGAACATGCGATCGCCGCGTTCGCCCTCCATGAAGAGGTCCTGCCCTTTGGACAACCGCACCTCCACAGTGGACGACTGCAGGGCGGCGGCAGCGTCGTCATCGAGGGCAGCGAACAGGGGGGCTTGGCGCAAGACGTCATCCACCCCCCTAGTTTGTCCCACAATCGCCGGGTGTGGCCCGGTAACGCTCAGACCGGCTTGCGCCGGGTCGGTAGCGCGGTCAGGGCCAGCGCCGGGTTGGCCCGATACCGGGCGATGAGTTCGGTGGTGACGGCATCGATCTGCTGGTGCAGGGCACGGCGGTTGCGGGACAGCGATGTCTCCATCTGCATCAACAGGGCCATGTAGGCATCGCGCTGCTGCTCATCATTAAGGTCCACCACTCGGCTCCACAGTTGCTGTGCCTCCGGCATGGTGGTGTCGATGTCGGCCGGGTGCAGTCCCAGCGCCTGCCAGCGACGAGGGGCGCTGGATGCGTCCTCCAGGACTTTGCGCACGTCGCCGGTGTCGGCGGAGTCAGCATCGTTGAGCATGTCCATGCGGGCCTGGAACAGACGTCGCCAGTAGGAGACCCGCCCTTCCTCATCCGTGAGGTGCTGCCGCAGGCGCCGCACATCATCGAGTGCGAGGTCGCGCAGTGAGGGGGGCGCGTCGTGCAGCGTGGTCATGGTGGAGATATCGGCCCCCGGTACGGCAGCCCTAACCGCCTGAACGGGTGATATGGCCCACGATGACCTTCGGCCGGCGGGCTGCTCGACGCCGCCCGGTGCACCCAACAGCCGCCGCGATTACCCTGGGGGGATGCCGAAACCCCCGCTTGCCCTCGTGCGACGAGCGCGTGCGGTGGATCGTTTGCTCGCCCAGACCTACCCCGACGCCCACTGCGAACTCGATTTTCGCAACCCTTACGAGTTACTCGTGGCCACGATTCTGAGTGCGCAATGTACTGATGAACGTGTCAATCAGGTGACACCCGGGCTGTTCGCCCGCTACCCCGACCCGCCCGCGCTGGCCGCCGCGGACCGCGCGGAGCTGGAGGAGTTGATCCGTTCCACCGGCTTCTTCCGCAACAAGGCGGCTTCGTTGCAGGCCATGGCGCAGCGGGTCTGCGCCAAGTACGGCGGGCAGATACCGCGGCCGATGTCAGCGCTGACGACCCTGCCCGGTGTGGGCCGCAAGACCGCCCATGTCGTGCGCGGCAATGCCTTCGACCAGCCCGGATTCACGGTCGACACCCACGTGACCCGGCTGAGCAACCGGCTGGGCTGGACCGAGAACTCCGACCCGGTGCGTATCGAGTACGACTTGGATGCGCTGTTCCCGCGCAAGGACCGCACGATGGTCAGTCACCGGCTCATCTTCCACGGCAGGCGGTGCTGCTTCGCTCGTAAGCCCGCCTGCGCCGCGTGCCCGATCCGGCATCTGTGTCCGTCCCACGACATCGGCGAGCAGGATGCCAGCAAGGCCGAGAAGATGATCAAGCGGCCATGAATGAGGTTCCCGACTGGCTGCTGCCGCTGGTGAGCGCCACCGCCGATCTGGATGGCAAGGCCCTGTCGCCGTTCCTGCCTCCGGATGACTCCGGCCGGAAGTCCGCTGTCCTGATCCTGTTCGGGGACGGCCCCGACGTGCTGCTCATCCAGCGGGCGGCCGACATGCGCAGCCACGCAGGCCAGCCGGCCTTCCCCGGTGGGGCGGTCGACCCGGGGGACGAGGACGCCGTCGCCGCCGCATTGCGGGAGGCCCAGGAGGAGACCGGACTGGATCCGGCCGGTGTGCAGGTGCTGCACACGTTGCCCAACCTCTGGCTGCCACCGTCCAACTTCGTCGTCACTCCTGTGCTGGGCTATTGGCGCGAACCGTGTGCGGTGTCCGCCATGGACCCGGCCGAGGTGGAGTCTGTGCACCGCATTCCGTTGGCCGATCTGACTGACCCTGCGAATCGGGTCAGCGTGCGGCATCCCAGCGGCTACATCGGTAGTGGTTTCTCGGTTGCCGGGATGCTGGTGTGGGGTTTTACAGCAGGTTTACTCGATCGCATCATCGCTTTGGCCGGTTGGGAGCGACCATGGGATTCCAGCCACATAGTCGATATCGGATGGACCGGATGAGGAGGAGCGGATGGGCGCCGTTGATCTGATCATCATCGGGCTCCTGCTGTTGCTCGGCATGATCGGCTGGTACCGAGGCCTGGTGCGCAGCGTGCTCTCGGTCACGGGCACCATCCTCGGCGCCATTGCGGCGTCGGCGGCCCTGCCGTGGATCCTGGACCGCTTCGCCATCCTGGGGCCGGCGGCTGCGGCCGTCAGCGTCGGTGTCCTGCTGCTCGGTGTCGGCGTGGGCAACGCGCTGGCCATCTTCGTGGGCCGCCCGCTGTGGATGGCCCTGCAGCACGGGCCGGGGCGTGCCGTCGACGCGGCGGCTGGCGCCCTGGTCAGCGTTGTGGCAGGCCTGGTGGTCTTCTGGTTGATCGCCGCGACGGTTGCCTCGCTGCCCTCGCCCACTTTATCCGCGGCGGTCCGCTCCTCCGTCCTGCTCAAACAGGTCGAACGGATGGCGCCCAGTCAGGCCTCCGATCTCGCCTACTCGGTGCGGCAGTTCCTGGATCAGGTCAATCTCCCGGACGTCTTCTTCGGCCTCGAGGGTCTGCCCGGCTCCAAGGTCGCACCGCCACCCAAGAACATCTCGCAGGCGGCGGCCATCGCCAGCCAGTCGGTAGTGCGGGTCTCCGGCCCGACGCCCGCCTGCGGGCAAGGATCGACCGGGTCCGGCTTCGTCTACACCACCGACCACATCGCGACCAATGCCCATGTGGTCGCGGGCATGAGCCAGGTCCGGGTGGTCTCCTCCGACGGCCGCTCCTGGGGTGCTGATGTGGTGGCGTTCAACTCGGAGCTCGATGTAGCCGTCCTGTTCGTCCCTGGTCTGGGCGTGACGCCGCTGTCCCCGGCGCGGCTGGCTGACGGGGATGCGGCCGTCATCGCGGGTTACCCCGGTGGCGGACCGTTGGACCTGCGCAGCGCCCGGGTGGTCACCAGAACCTCCGAAAGCCCGGTGTTCAGTGACGACATCTACGGTCAGGCCACCTCACCGCGTGACATCTACGTGGTCCGCGGTCGGGTCATCCCGGGCAACTCGGGCGGCCCCCTGCTGACGCGCGACGGTCAGTACGCGGGCATCGTCTTCGCGAGTAGCCGGGAGTACGACCGGACGGGGTTCGCGCTGACGAACAAGACCGTCAACCAGGTCCTCGACCGGGCGGTCGGTCGGACCATCCCAGTGAGCACCGGGCCCTGCGCGCGCTGATCACTACTTCAGATGTGAGCCAACCAGTCCCGCAGGCCCGCCAGCACGACGTCGGTGCGTTCCTCATGCGGGAAGTGGCCGCATCCGTCCAGTGACATCGCTTCGAAGCCGCCCGCGACGTGCTGTTCGGAGCCGGTCGTGGTGGCTGGCAGCACCGTGGGGTCGGCAGCGCCGTGGATCAGCAGAACGGGCTGCCGGATGGGCTCGGCTGCCATCAGGGTGTTGTAGCGCCGACCGTCGGCGCGCAGATAGGACCGCCACGCCCAGCGGTGGTACTCCATCGCGCAGTGGGCAGTGTTGGCCTCCAGGAACGCTGCCCGGAAGTGCTCACTGACCGTGGGTGTCAGCCACTCCTGGCGCACGGACCAGTCGCGCAGTACGTCGGCCACGCGCAGCGCTCCGTCCGCGGCGAAGTCACGCTCGGGTAACCATGGCCACTGATAGCGCAGGGCGTAGCGCCAGGCCTGCACCTGCGGCTGGGTGCGGGCGGCCTCCCGCAGGCGGACCGGATGGGGTGCTGACAGCGACACCAGCCCACGCACGATCCGCGAACGGCGCGCGGCGGTCCACCCGATATGCCCACCCCAACCGTGACCCACGATGACCGCGGACTGTTCACCAAGGCAGGCCACCACCCCCAGGACGTCGTTGGACAAGGTGATGGGGTCGTAGCCGCGGGGGGCGTGATCTGAGCCCGCGTATCCCCGCAGATCCATGGCTGCCACCCGGTATCCGGCCAACGCCAATGCGGGCAGGTACTCCCGCCATGTCCACCAGTACTGCGGGAAGCCGTGCAGCAGCAGGATCAGCGGACCGGTGCCGGCCTCTACGACATGGAACTGTGCCCCATTGGCGGACAGGTAGCGATGCGTCCAGGGCCCTTCCGCGTGAATCGCCTCGTAGGGAGTGAGGGTGAGGGTCACCTAGCCTCGAAAGCTGGCCTTGGTCGCCTCAAGCGCGGCGACAGTCCGCTCCGGGCCCTGCACAGTCTTGGCGCGCTTGCGGCCGACCAGCAGCAGGATGGCGCCCACGATGAACAGGAAGAGGGTGACGATGCCGAACCCGGCCCAGGTGGGCAGGCCCAGCTGGACGAGGACGTAGGCGATGGTCACGAGCAGGAAGACCGCGCCCAGCAAGACGATGGCTGCCCCCGCGGCCAGCAGCCCGAAGGAGGATCCGGCGGTCTTGACCGTCTGCTGCAGCTCGGCCTTCGTGAGCTCGATCTGCTGTTTGACCAGTTCGGTGGTGTCTGCAGCGGCCGAGCGCACGAGCTCGACGATGCTGGGGTCGCTGTTGCGGGTATCGATCGCCATGGGCTTCAGGGTAGTCCGCGCTCGCTGTTGTAGACGTCTGGAATGCCATCTTTGTCGTCGTCGCGTTCCTCCACAGCGTGCAGGGCCCGGTACCTGTGGGCCCGGACCCGCAGGGCCACGATCGCCAGCAGGGCGGCAATGACGCTGGCCCCCAGGATCGCGATCTTGGCCGCCTCCGCTTCCTGCGATCCGTACGGGAAGGCCAGTTCGGCGATGAGCAGGGACACGGTGAACCCGATCCCGGCCAGCAGGCCGATGGCGGCCACGTCCAGCCAGGACAGGCCCTTCGACAACGAGGCCCGGGTGAACCGGGCCGTCACGCCGGCGCCCAGGAGCACGCCGAGGGGCTTACCGACGACCAGACCCAGGATCACTCCGATGGCGACCGGCGTGCTGAACGACTCGATCAGGCTCTGGCCTCGCAGATCCACACCCGCGGCGAAGAAGGCGAAGACCGGTACGCAGAATCCCGCCGAGAAGGGGTGAATGCGATGCTGCAGACGCTCGGCCGGCGCCTCCTGCTCCCCGGGATCCTCCTTGATCCGGGTCAGCAGCGCCAGGGCCACACCCGCGACCGTGGCGTGCACCCCCGACTCGTGCATCAGTACCCAGGTCAGCAGCGCCAACGGCACATAGAGCAGGGGTGTTGTGATGCGGGCACGTTGCGCGAGCCAGTACGCGAACATGCACACCAGCGACCCCAGGAAGGGCAGTGCGGCGAACTTCTCGGAGTAGAAGACCGCGATCACCATGATCGCCCCGAGGTCGTCGACGACAGCCAGGGTCAGCAGGAACGCGCGGAGGGCCACCGGCAGCCGGCGGCCGAACACTGCCAGCACGGCCAGGGCGAAGGCGATGTCGGTGGCCATCGGGATTCCCCAGCCAGCGGTTTGGCCGTCGGCAGAAGTGGCGTTGATCGCGAAGTAGATCGCTGCGGGAATGGCCATGCCCCCGAATGCTGCGGCGACCGGGACTGCCGCCTGAGCTGGTTTGCTCAGCGATCCCTTCACAAGTTCATGTTTGAGTTCGAGCCCCGCCACGAAGAAGAAGACCGCCAAGAGCCCGTCGGCGGCCCACGTAGCCAGGGTGAGATTCAGATGCAGGGCGGCCGGACCGACGGTGATGTTTGCGATCTCGAAGTAGGTATCCCCCCACGGGGAGTTCGCCCAGACCAGAGCGATCACTGCGGCCAGGATCAGCAGGGCCCCGCCGACGGTTTCGTCCTGGAGTTGACGCAGAACCCACAGCCGCTCGGTCAGCGGCAGTCGCTGGAAGAGCTCGGAGTTCGCCGGTTGCTTAGTCGCCACCCTTGTTCAAACCCTCACTGATCAGATTCATCACCGATGGGTCGGCCAATGTGGTGACGTCCCCGAGGTTCCGGTTCTCGGCCACATCGCGCAGTAGCCGTCGCATGATCTTCCCAGACCGGGTTTTCGGCAGTTCATTGACCACCATGATCTGGCGCGGCTTGGCAATCGGTCCGATCTCCTTGCCGACGTGGTTGCGCAGCTGCGCGATGATGTCGTCGGGCACCGGCATGTCACTGCGCAGGATCACGAAGGCCACGATGCCCTGACCGGTGGTCTCGTCGGCCGCCCCGACGACCGCGGACTCCGCGACCAGTTCGTGGCTCACCAGAGCGGACTCCACTTCGGTGGTGGAGATCCGGTGCCCGGAGACGTTCATGACGTCATCCACCCGGCCCAATAGCCAGATCGCCCCATCCTCGTCGTACTTGGCGCCGTCGCCGGCGAAGTAGTACTGCGGCCAGCGGAACCAATAGGTGTCGATGTACCGCTGCGGGTCACCCCAGATGCCGCGTAGCATGGCGGGCCACGGCTGGGACAGCACGAGGTAGCCGCCACCGCCGTCGCCGACCGGCTCGCCGAAGTCGTCGACGATGTCAGCCCGGATACCGGGCAGCGGCCGCATCGCGGAGCCGGGCTTGCAGGCCGTGACGCCGGGAAGTGGGCTGATCATCATCGCGCCGGTCTCGGTCTGCCACCAGGTGTCCACGATGGGCGCCGAACCCCCACCGATGTGATCGCGGTACCAGATCCAGGCCTCCGGGTTGATCGGCTCACCGACGCTGCCCAGCAACCGCAGGGACGAGAGGTCGAACTGCGCGGGAATATCATTGCCCCACTTCATGAAGGTGCGGATGGCGGTTGGCGCGGTGTACAGCAGGCTGACCTGGTATTTCTCGATGATCTCCCACCAACGGCCCTTGTGCGGGGTGTCGGGAGTGCCTTCGTACATGACCTGGGTGGCACCGTTGGCCAGCGGACCGTAGACGATGTAGGAGTGTCCGGTCACCCAGCCGACGTCGGCGGTGCACCAGTAGACATCGTCGGGTTTGAGGTCGAAGACCGCGTAGTGCGTGTACGCGACCTGGGTGAGGTATCCGCCCGAGGTGTGCAGGATGCCCTTGGGCTTGCCCGTTGTCCCCGAGGTGTACAGGATGAACAGCGGCTGCTCAGCGTCGAAGGCCTCGGCGCTGTGGTGTGCACTCGCGCCGTCCACGACGTCGTGCCACCAGACGTCCTTGTCCGTCCACGCCACGTCCTGGCCGGTGCGCCGCACCACTAGGACGGTCTCGACGGTGGGGCATTCGGCCACCGCCTCGTCCACCGCCGGCTTCAATGCCGCGGGCGCTCCGCGCCGGTATCCGCCATCGGAGGTGATGACCACCTTGGCCTGCGCATCATCGATGCGGCTGCGCAGGGCCTCAGCGCTGAACCCGCCGAAGACCACACTGTGGGCGGCCCCCACGCGGGCGCAGGCCAGCATGCTGATTGCCGCCTCCGGGATCATCGGCAGGTAGATCGCCACCCGGTCACCGGCGCTCACGCCCAGGTCGGTCAAGGCATTGGCCGCCTTGCACACCTGCTCCTGGAGGTCGTTGTAGGTGATGGTTCGAGTGTCGCCCCGTTCGCCCTCGAAGTGAATCGCCACCTTGTCGCCAAGGCCCGCCTCGACGTGGCGATCGACGCAGTTGACCGCCACGTTCAGCCTGCCCCCCACGAACCACTTTGCGAAGGGGGCCTGCGACCAGTCCAGCGTCTGCTCCCACGGGGTCTCCCACTGCAGGCGGTTGGCCTGGGAGTCCCAGAACGCGAGCCGGTCGGCTGCCGCCAGCTCGTACATCTGCGCAGTCGCATTGGCCTGCGCGGCGAACTCAGGACTCGGGGGGAAGGTGCGGTTCTCGTGGAGCAGGTTCTCAAGGGCTTCGTCGGACATGGGAGCCTCCTTGGTGATTGAGTCCCATCCGATCAGGTGGAGCGGCGGA
>JAKOZM010000255.1 GCA_029779995.1 Actinomycetes bacterium | reverse complement strand
TGAGACCTGAATACAATGTATTCACGTCTGGTTTGTTTGTTGAGGAGGCGATGATGACCACCATGACCGTGCGCATGACTGCGCAAGACGCCGAACTTGTGCGCAAGTTCGCCAAGTTTGAGGGCGTCACCATCTCGGACTTCGCCCGTGCCGCCATCCTGGAGAAGATCGAGGACTCCTACGACCTGCAAGAGTTGCGCGAAGCCATCGCCCACGACTCTGGGGAGCGGTTCAGCATCGACGAGATCCTCGACGACCTTGCCCGATGACGACGCGCGCTTATCGCGTCGAGCTGGCCGCGAAGGCCCGCAAACAGCTCAACACGATGGACCGCTTCGACGCCAGGATCCTCGCAACGTGGATCAAGAACAACCTTGATGGTTGCGCCGACCCACGGGCCTTCGGCAAGGGCCTGACCGCGAATCGTTCCGGCGAGTGGCGCTACCGAGTGGGCTCCTACCGGATCCTCGCCCTGATCCACGACGCCGTGGTCACCATCGAGGTCTTCTCCATCGGTCGACGGGACAGCGTCTACGAGAAGTCGTGATCGCTCGGATACGCGCGCCCCCAGAGCAGTCCGCGGCAGACGCACATGGGGCCATGCTGAACCGTCATGGGCCGAGGGCAGCGATGGGGAGGACGTGGACGCCGTCCTGGCGACGCACCGCTGCCGCCCGGGTGGTGACGACACCGAGGAACGCTGGTTCGCCCACCTTGTCGAGGTCGACCTTGTCCCTGAACCTCAGCAGGGAGGCGGCTGCCCCGTCGGCAGCTGCCGGATTCATCTTGACCTCAAGTGCGCCCCAGCGTCCGTCGTCAAGGGTGATGATGATGTCGACCTCGTGGCTATTGTTGTCTCGCCAACGGGCCAAGCGGCCGCGGAGCGGTTGCGAGTAGACACGCAGGTCGCGCACCACCAATGACTCGAAGAGGAATCCGGTGGCGTTCAGGTCACGGAGCAACTGCTCGGGGCCGACACCGAGTGCGGCGACGGCCAGTGATGGGTCGACCATGAAACGCGCTGCCGACTTGCGCAACGGGGTCGCCGAGCGCATGTGAGGGGCCCAGGCGGGGACATCCTCGGTCACCATGAGACGGGCCAGAATGTCCAGATAGCCAGCGGCCGTGTCCCGATCCAACGACCGGTCGGCTCCGGCCACGTCGGTGGCGATGGCCTGGGTGCTGAGCTCGGTGCCGGTGCCACGGGCCAAGGACGCGAGGAAGCGGCGGAGGGTGGCGGGGTCTCGTCGGACCCCCATCTGGGGCAGGTCAACCTCAACCAAGGAACTCAGGTAGTCCACCACCCACCGCTGGGCCACCCTCACCGGCACATCCAAGAGAGCAGGCCATCCGCCCGTGACAATGCAGTCCACCAGCTTCGGCACCGTCATGTGAGGGGCCATCGACGGAGTGAAGTCCCCGTCAAAGAGACCCGCGAGCGAGACTGCACCCGTCGAAACGCCGCTCTCGAACAGGCTCATCGGACGCATCCGATGGATCGAGTACCGCCCCGCGCCGCTGTGCCGAGTGACGTCATCTCGGGGGGTGGCCGACCCAGTCAGGAGGAACCGGCCCGGTTCGCCTCCGAGGTCATCGACCTGTCGACGCACGAGGTTCCAGAGTTTCGGGGCCACCTGCCACTCGTCGAACAGCACCGGCGGAGCAGCACCCAGTAGCAGTTCGGGCGCGGTGTCCACCAGATCACGGGCGCTGTCGTCGGTGTCCATCCGGAACACGGTCGAGGCACGACGCGACGCTGTGGCCGTCTTGCCGCACGACTTCGGACCCTCGATCAGGACGGCTCCCGCGGACTCCATGCGTT
>JAKOZM010000236.1 GCA_029779995.1 Actinomycetes bacterium | reverse complement strand
GCCCGCACGCACCACCGTGTAGCCGTCGACCTTCTCCACCGCCGGGATCCCCTCGACCGCCGCGGCGAAGAGCGTGATCTCATGACCACGTTCCACCCAGCGCTTGGCCACCTGCTCGGTGTAGAGCTCCGCCCCACCGGCCTGAGGATGGCGGAGATCCCGCCACGTGAGAATCAGTATGCGCATGATCTACCTTCCCTGATCCAACCTACTCCGCACCGACTGTCCGTGACCTGCGCAGCCAGGCCGGGACCTCAACCGCCGCCAAGGCAACCACGACGAGCACGGCCGACACCGCCGAGCACGCGGCGATGACCGTGCCGCTGTCATGCCACAGCAGGATCAACGTGATCTGCACGACCGATCCGACCCACGGCAGCCACTGGCTGCGCGCCGTGCGGGCCAGTCCGGCATGGGTGAGCACGCTGACGAATGCGTTGAGACCTGCCACCAGCGCCAGCACGCGGGTCACGCTGATCGCATCGTCGTAGGTGCCGAACCCGTAGAGCACTCCCAGGACCAGCCCCGGCACCACAGCGACCACGGCGGCGACTGCCAAAGCGGGCGCTCCCACCACGATCAGGGCCGACTTCAGGGCACTGAAACCCACCCGGTCCACCCAGCCGGCGACCAGCCGGGGGTAGGCGATCGAGACCGCAGCCGCAGGCAGCGCCAGGACCGTCTTGCCGATCGTGGCTGCGGCCACGTACGCGCCGGAGTCGGCCTCGGTGAGGAAATGCCGGGCGAGGAACAGATCGACAGTGGTGAAGACGAACAGGCCGGAGACCACCAATCCGGTGCGCAGGTAGTCTCCTGCGGACAACTGAGCGCGGGTCCCGGACGGTGCTCGCAGGACTGCCACCGCCACCATCAGCATGGCGCACACCTCGCCGAGCAGCGTCCCCAGCAGCGCCCCTGTGACGCCGTACAGGTAGGCCAGGCCGAGCCCTGGCCCCAGGCGCACCACGGTGGAGACGATGTAACTGCCTGCCACCAGCCCGCTTCGCGCCACGCCCAGCAGCAGCCCCCTGATCACCGCGATGAGAGCGGCGACCAGCAGCGTGGGCGCCAGGATGACGGCGTCCCAGATGGACTGCAGGTGCAAGAAAGCCATGATCGGACTTGCCGCCAATACCAGCAGCAGCACGACCGGGCTGGCATACAACGCGGTGCGGACGATGAGCGTGCGGGCGGTCTGGGCGGACAGCCCGGACACCGCGGTGGCGCGCGCGCTGGCTGTCTGGAGGGCCGACAGGGGCACCGCCACCAGGGTCATGGCCGCCAGCACGGTGCCCAGCGCTCCGTATTCTGGGGGGGCCAGTGCCCGGCCGACCACGGCGTGGAACACGAGGTTTGCCACGCTTTGCACGATCACGGCTAGGAAAAGGGGCGCGGCCAGCCTGCCCAACCCCCTGGACCGTAGTGATCCCGCCGCCACACCTCGATCCTTCCACTCCCATGCCGACCGAAGCGCGATAGGCCTGCCAGCCCTCAAGCAATCATCAAGATGGGTGATCACGGCTGGCACGTAGTACCTGCGACGGCGCACACTGGAGGTGTGCGCCGCCTGCTCTACGCTCTCGTCGCGCTGCTCGTTGTGGGCGCCGCGACGCCGGTGCAGGCTGCCGAAGGGCCCGGGTACGGCGGCGACGCGGGCGGCCTGAACGTGACGTGGAAGACCCCGGGCAACCAGGCCGCCGGCCCACCGTCAGTCCCCGGGGACTCCGGCAGCGACGCTCCGGGGGATCCCAACAAGGTCGGCCTGGTCCCCGATGGCGCGCGCCTGCAGGTGGACGGTATCGGTTTCCGGGGGCTCTCTGAAGTCGAGATCCAGTTCGGCAATCAGGGAACCCAGCCGGTCCGCGCCGATTCGACCGGATCGGTGAGCGCCGATTTCCTGGCCACCGGACAGGACGCCCCCGGAACGACAGTTGTGGCGATCGGGCGCGGGCCCTCGGGTGCGATCCGGACGCTCGTGGGCTCGGTGCCGCCGCTGCCGAACGGGCCGAACCCGATGGGCATTGTGCCGTGGCTGCTGATCATCCCCATCGTGGGTGTGGCCATCCTCGGCACGGCCGGTCGCCGGAGCAAACCCGTGCTCGACGAGACCGAGGACCGCGGCTTGATCTTCGCTGGTCCTTCGGGCCCGGCGTTCGCCAACCTGCCCATGCCGCGGCCCACTACGGCCCCGGTGGCCCTGCCTGCCCCGAGCGTTGCAGCGTGGCCACAACGTCCTGCCGGTGCGCCCATACCCCTGCCGCCACCAGCCCCGCCAGCGCCGCCAAGGACGCCAGAGTGGCTGGCAGCAGGTAGCGCCACGGCTCGTAGGTGACCGTGGCGGGTTCCCCGCGCAGGTCGAACGCGATCGTCCCGGCCACCGTGGGTTCCCCCGACCGCCCGCCCACCTGCCAGCCGGGGCTGAACTCTTCAGGGATCACCGTCCAGCCCGGTGTGCCGGCAGCCACGGTCCACGTGGTCTCCCCCGCTTTCTGGATGTCGCCTGCGGCATCACTGGGAGTCGTCGCCGTGTCTGCGATGCCTGGGGTGACCGCCTCACTTCCCACACCACCAGCGGCCGCTTCCGCCAGGAGTTCTTCGTATGTGGCCACCCGCCGCTGCACCACTCTGCCCGTACCCTCGGGCAGCACGCGGTAGACGGTCATGGCTTCAGTGTCCAGCACCTGTTGGAGGTCCGGCTGCTCGGCGACCCAGGCGTAGTCCACCGCTTCCGTGGTCTTGGCCAGCACCACGTACTCGACTCCGAGCGGGGCCACTAGCCGGCCGAAGGCACCGCCCCCGCCGTCGGCGACCAGTCGGCTGACGTATGCGGTGCGCAGCGATGTGGAATCAGTGCGTAGGCCCGGTAGTTCCACCGCATCCGAGGTCAGCACAGTACGCCTGAAGAAGGCGTTCGAGGGGGTGGCGATGGTGCGGTCCTGACTGAACGCGAACGGCTGGTAGGCGTGCCATGGCAGGAAGAGTGCCAGGCCCTGTCCCCTACCCATCACGAAGTTCGCTGCCCACCAACCATTGGGGTATTGACTTGTGGTGATGGTGCCGCCCAGCCCCCAGACCAGAGTCGGCGCCATGACCAGGGGCAGCGCAACGGCAGGCAGTGCGAACTCGCGTCGCGGAACACGGTGGGCCAGCCACTCGACGGCCGAGCCGAAGAAGACGGCGTAGGCCAGCAGCACCAGAGCGATCCACTTCTGCTGTTCGCGCATGGCCTCGAACAAGGGCACATGGTCGAAGGCCCAACGGTAAGGGCCGCCCAATGGGCCGTTGATCCCGGCGGCCAGCAGCATGCCCAGCACACCGATCACCACCAGGGGAGCTGCCCGGTCCACCTCCCGGCGCCAGAGCGTCGCCGCACCGAACACCACCGCAGCGATCAGAACCACGAAGAGCAGCACGCCGATGCCACCGAGCCACGCCTGCACGGTGGTATCCGGGTCAGCCCGCCAGAAACCGTGCAGCGAGGCCACGGTGGGCAGTAGGCCGCCCGGGCCGGACTGGGTTGCGTACACCTGCAGATCAGCTTCGGTGACGTTGAGCACCCGGGTGTCGGTCAGCCACAGAATCAGGGCGTACCCGTAGACCAGCGCAGCCGCGGCGACCACTTGCAGCGCACGCACGAGCGCACGCCATGACGGTTTGGGGACGAACGTCACCACGAGCACCATCAGCCCACCCAGCCAGGCAGCGTGCGGGTTGATCGAGATGGCCAGGGCGTACCACAGCGCAGGGCGCACCGAGAACCAGGAGTTGCGCTTGCGGGCGTGCAGCAACGCCGCGTACAACCACGGCAGCAACGCGATGGCCAGCAGAAAGGACACATGGCCGACCCGGATCCTGTCCACGACCACCGGGTTGCACACGATGAACAGCGCGGCCGCATACCGACGCCAGCGTGTCCCCCCGGCGGCCACGCAGGCACCGGCCGCGGCGATCGGGAAGTACGCCAGGATGAGCAGCCAGGCGGTGGCCGCCGAACCGACCAGCCGACGCAACGCCTGGGTACCGATGCGGAACGGCATCGCGTCCAAGGCCGAGCCTGACAAGCCGTAGACGCCGGGCGTGAGCGTCTGCTGCGGACCGCTCACCCAGTCCAGCAGCAACAGGTACCCGCCGCGCACCCACGGCGCCACGACGAGCACGCCAACGACCAGGCCGAGCACTGCGCAGTACACCGTGACGCGGGTTTCGGGCGGGATCCGCCGGGAAGTGCCAGCGGCCGCGCTCTGCTGCGTCACCGGCGACTTCATGGCCTCGGGCGACGCCCCAGATGTGCACAGCTGACCACTGCGGTCACTACCGGTGAAGCCGGATCCGCAGTGCCTCCCGACGTGTCGGCGATCAGATTCGCGAATCGCCCGGGGCCTTCTGCGATCAGTTCCCGGAACTTCTGCTGTTGGGCCCCCTGCTCGGCCAGGGTGCGTTCGGGCTTGCGAGCGTGGATCACTTCGATCGGGGCGTCAGGCAGGACCAGGATGTCCGGACTGGGAACGAGGCGCTGCGCGAAGGCCGCAGCCGGCGAACCCGGCCACGGCGAGTCCCGCAGATCGTAGACGTACCGGTCGCACAGGACCACAGCACCTCGCCGGCGCGCCGGGGCGACCGTCGACACATAGCGCCATCCATACTCGACGGCGTAGTACCAGGCGGCCAACTTCCTGATGCCCGCATGATCCTGGGGGGTGGACGCCGGTTCGGCGGTCTTGTCTGCCGAGCGGTCCTCCCCGCCCGGCGCGGCGATTCCCAGCACCTTGCGCGCGAGGTTCACACCCGGCAGATTGCCCCGCGCCATCCCGAAGTAGGCGTCGTGGGTCGATATCCCGACAGCATGCAGACCGGCCGCGACGTCAGCGGCCAGGGTCGACTTGCCCGACCCGTCGGTGCCCACCAAGGCGACGACCACTCCTCGTACCCGGTGGCCCAGGGGACCGCGTCGCCGGCCGGCCGGGACGATTGAACGCCGCTGGCGCCAGGCGGCCGGCAGATTGGCGGGAGCGACGGTCTGGCGCAGCAGCCATCGGCGGGCCTGTTTGGGTAGGTCGACACTCGGCGAGGCACCGTCGAGAGCGTCCGTGACGGGCTGGCACACCGGACCCAAAGACTCCCGCCAGACGGCTGTGATGGCGGCCCGGTCGAGGTGGCTGCTGGCGGCCCACGCCGCTCGGGCCTCCTCGATGCGGGAGGCAACGGGAATGCGTCCGCGCAGTAGCGGTCGCACCAGCAGATCGGCCGCGGCGGCGACGCCCGTGAGCCGGTGGTCCGCGTTGGTCACCGAGTCCTGTGGACACAGCAGCAGCGGCCCCACCCGCAGGTCCCCGAAGGTAACGTCGACCACCGCAAGACCGCTGTCCGTGAGGACGGCCCAGCCGGTGTGGCGCAGGCGGCGGGGGTCGTCGGCCTGCTCGATACGCGCTGCCGGCAGAGCCTTCTCGATAGCGGCTCGCACGCCCGCAACGTCGCTGTCACGGCACCAGATGTCGAGGTCCTTGGCATCGGTGGCCGACTCCCAGTCCGCCACGGCGGCCTTCGGACCCTGCCAGGCCCACTCGTATGTGGCCAGGGCGGCTTCGACACTAGAGACGACTTCGGTACGTAGACCTGCGGAACCGACGGCTGTGGTCATGGCATCACACTAGGGCAGAGGGCATGCTGGGACTGCGATCATGTGGGGTGAACGAGGTGTTGAGGTGAGCATGTGAACCGTGCTGCTGTAGCCACCGACGTGCTGCCCGACGAAGCCGAGCAGTCGTTAGCGACTGCTCCTGCGCAGGCGGGGCGTACCCTGCGGTGGTTGTGGCCCGTGGGTTTCCACCCCGCTCGCGCCTACCTCATCGTGTTCGCCATCTCCACGTTCGTCGTCAGCCGCTGGTTCCGGGCAGGCACGTTCATCGCGACCGGGGACATGGGACCCTTCATCCGGCAGGGCTGGGAACCCGGGGTGACGTGGGCGTGGAGCTACCAGATCACCGGGGCGGGATCGGCCACCCACACAGTCGGGCGGGCCTTCGAGTTCCTGCTGATCTTCATCGCCCAGACCCTGGGCTTCGACGAGACGGTCGCCCAGTGGATGTTCTACACCATCATCTACGGCCTGGTGGGATTCGGTGTCGCGTACGCGGCGGGGGCGGTCGTACGCAGCGAGTGGGGGATCGTGCTGGCGGGGACGTTCGCCGTCCTGAACGGTTTCTTCCTCACCCGGATCCCCAACCCGCTCAACATCATCAGCGTCGGCACGGTGGCCCTGATCACCGGCATCCTGATGCGGGTGGCGCAGGGTCGCACAGTGCCGACCCCGATCGCCGGTTTCGCCTTCCTCCCGATCTCCTTCCTGGCGTTCAATCCGCCCATGTTCGTGGTGGCCACCCTGTGGACCGCCGTGGCCGCCCCGCTGGTGATGATCGCGCTGTACGGGCGCAAGGCGATCTGGCGCCTGGTGAAGTGGTACGTCCTGGCTGCGCCCTGGGTGATCCTCCTGAACGTCTGGTGGCTCATCCCGTTCCTGCAGGTGTACACCGGAGGTGGTGGCGCGCAGTCCAACGCGACGTTCACGGATCCGACCAACTGGACGTGGTCGCAGGTTAACAATCAGGTCCCGAACGTGCTGACACTGAGCGCGAACTGGGCCTGGTACCTGCCGCAATATCTACCATTCGCCGATGACCTTGACCAGCCGTTCTGGATCTGGACCCGCTATCTGCTGCCGGTCCTGGTGTTCGCGGCTCCGTTGGCGGCACTGGCGGCCCGGCGTCGGATCGCCATGGTGCTGCTCGGCTTGGCCGGTGTCTTCGTCTTCCTGGCCAAAGGGCTGATGGCCCCGCTGGCAGGCGTCAACCTGTTCCTCTACCTGCACGTGCCGATGTTCTGGCTCTTCCGCGAACCGATGAGCAAACTCGGCCAGTTGCTCGTGACGTTCTTCGGGGTACTGCTCGCGATCCTGGTCGAGGGTGTCATCCAGCGCTGGCGCGACCACGCCCGTGCCCCATCCTGGTGGCCAGGTCGGTTCTTGCGCCCCGCCACATTGGCTCTGGTCGGCACCGCCATCGCCAGCATCCTGGTCGTCGCCTGGCCCTACCCGGTGGCCACCGGTGGGGTGATCCCCGACCAACGGCCGATGCAGCCCTCCGCGCATGTCCGGGTGCCGCAGTACTGGTGGGACACGGCGGCCGCGATCAACAGTGATCCCAGCCCGGGCAAAGTGCTTGTCCTTCCGCTGGACGACTACTACCAGATGCCCACGAAATGGGGGTTCTTCGGCGTCGACAGCGTGGCCAACCTTCTGATCAGCAAGGGGGTGATCCAGCCCAAACCCGACGGCTACTTCGGCGACGTGCCGGGCTACGCCGCCGATATCCGCGGCGTGCAGACAGGCCTGCTGTCCGGTGACCTCGACGCCGTGCCGCGACTCCTCGATGCCGGGGGCATCGACACGATCATCGTGCGCCACGACCTCATCCGGGACATGCCCGGACGCAATATCGCCGACGACGCCATCCTGACCAAAGCCCTCTCGCGGGTTCCCGGGATGCAGCGCATCCAGCAGGGCGATCTGGATGTGTGGAAGACCGATCCCGCAGCCGGTGAACCGGTGCGGGCCTACAACAAGATCCTCAGCGTCGGAGCCCGCCCCGACGCCGCGGCGGCCGTCATCGGATCAGTGGGCACCGGTACAGCAGCCATGGCCCTGAAGTCGAGCACGAAGGCTCCCCCCTACGCGACGGTCGATACAACGGCCCAGATCACCAACGACACCGTCACCTGGCCAGTGCCGGCCGTGGAGCGGGGCAGTCCGGCCACTGAGGCGAAACTCCTGCCCGGCGATTACGTGGTGGCCCAGCGCGCCCGGGCCGCTGCAGTGCTCGTCCCACGGCTCGACGTTGAGGCGAAGCAGGTCGTCTTGCGCGACCCGACCCGGGTGCGCATCGACGGCGAGGTGGTGTCGCAGCGGCCGCCGCTGCGCGTCGACCTACCGACCGCGGACGTGCTGGCGGTGCAGGTTGGTCAGCGAGCGTTGTCGCTGGACGGCTGGGGCCGCGAAGCGATGCCACGCAAGCCGGGCGCTGTTGTGCAGCCAGCCTCGGCACCCGTGGGTTCAGCCACCCCGCTGACCGTGTTCGGGCCAAGCAGCAAACCGGCCCAGCCGCTGCCGTCGTCCGAGGTCTACGACTGCAACAACTACGAGCCGCGCCCTGCCAAGGAGTTGCAGTTGCGCAAGCAAGTCCTGCGTAACGCCCAGGGTGAGTTCATTCGCCTGAGCGCGATCGACCACGCCGCCTGCACCCGGATCGAGATCCCCGACGCGAAACCCGGCCGCACCTACCGTGTGCGCTTGGAGTACCGGATGGTGCAGGGCAAACGCCCGCAGATCTGCCTGTGGCAGGTCGGCACCGACGGGTGTGTGCTGGCGCCCCGCCCCATGATCAATGCCGGCTGGCATCCTTACGAGCGCATCATCACCGTGGACAAGGACACCGACAAACTGATTCTGGTCCTGCACGCCGACGTCGGGGAACGGTTACTGGGCAAGACGGTCACCGACTACCGCGACATCTCGATCGAGGCGCTGGACCCGGTGCTGGAGACCGAGATCTGGCCACCGGCCGTACCACAGCGCAGCGTCACGCTGGCGGGCGGCGACCACCGGATCAGCGTAACCGGCGGACTGTCCGGAACCGCGCTGGCAGAGTTCGAACCGCTGCAGGACTGCTTCCGGTACGACGACCAGACCAGCGAACAGGCCGGCCTGTTGGCCCAGACCGAAGGCGATCTGCGCGATCCGACGGTGCGACTTGGCGCCCGTGACCACATGGCCTGCCTCGGTTCGACGGTTCCGGACATGGGGCAGTCGTCGTTGTACCAGCTGTCGGTCGACTCGCGCCCCATCAACAATCGCAACCCCAAGTTCTGCTTGTACCTACGCGGTCCGGATGCCTGCGAGAAGATCCCCACAGCCGGGCCCTGGAAGATGGGCGAGTGGACGCCGTACTCGACGCTGATCAGTCCTAACAGCAAGGCGGTGGAGACCCGGGTCTACCTGTACGGCCTGCGCGATCTCGACGCCCAGGAGCAGTCGCTGGTCGAATACCGCAACATCGGGCTCACCCCGGTGGCATCTCCCAGTTCCGTGGTGCTCGTCAGGCAGACCTACGGCGGGGTGCCCGACGTGATGGCCGGGCGCACCGTGGTGGCCGAGTCGAAACGCATCAGTCCGGTGCAGACGAAGGTGCAGGTCGGCCCGGGTGCGGCTTTGGTCGCCTTCACCGAGACCGGCGCCAAGGGCTGGAGCCTGACCGGGCTGGGCTCTGCGACTCCGGCGCAGGGGTGGATGGCCTCCTGGCAGGTCGACGGCCAGCCCGTCGAGGGGACCATCCGCTACCTGCCGGCCGGGATCAGCCGCAAGGCGCTCTACGTCCTGCCGCCGGCGCTACTGGCCGCTTTCACCGCCCTGCTGGTCGGCGCGTGGTGGCGACGGCGCAAAGCGCGAAGGGCCACGGCATGAGCGTCCCTTACGGTCCGGCGTTCGACCTCCCCCCGCCGCGCAAGCGCCGCGTGTGGCGGATTCTGGTGGCCATCGCTGTGATCGTCGCCGCGATTCTCCTGCTGCTTCGGGCCTGTGCGACGTCCCAGCCGCAGAGCGTGACGATAGTCGCCGCCGGGGACATGGGCTGCGATCCGAAGGATCCCGGGGTGGGCACGGTGGCGCGTTGCCGTGCCCAGGCCGTCTCCGACCTCGCCGTGGAGATGGACCCCTACGCGTTCATCGGACTCGGGGACTACCTGTACGGCCTGCGCGATCTCGACGCCCAGGAACAGTCACTGGTCGAATACCGCAATATCGGACTCACTCCGGTGGCATCGCCCAGTTCCGTGGTGCTGGTCAGGCAGACCTACGGCGGGGTGCCCGACGTGATGGCCGGGCGCACCGTGGTGGCCGAGTCGAAACGCATCAGTCCGGTGTTGACGAAGGTGCAGGT